>CAJXJG010000003.1 GCA_913054425.1 uncultured Fidelibacterota bacterium | reverse complement strand
TGTTTGTTGTATTTCTTTCGTCAGTTTTGATGAAAGTTTTGCCGGGCATTCATATGCACTCATCCCTTCTGTATATTTACATTCATAATCGTACAATTCATGACTTGGTGTGATTTTAACAATGGGAAGAACCTTCTCTCCAACAATGCTTACTGTTAATTCATGTCCATGAATATATTGCTCTAAAATGACATCTATTCCATGGAGAAATGCACGTTCCGCAGCAGAAGAGAATTCGCTTTGGACTTGTACGATTGATAACCCAATAGTGCTACCCTGATCATTTGGTTTCACTACAATTGGAAAGGTATAATTATCATGGTTTAAAATCTCATCAATAGAATGAACTAATGTCCAATCCGGTGTTCTAAATCCACCATGGCGGACTACTATCTTGCTGACATGTTTATTCATACAAATTGCAGAAGATAACACCCCTGATCCAGTAAACGGAATTCCGAATGTTTGTAAACAAGCCTGAATCGTCCCATTTTCACCCTCTCCGCCATGCAGTGCAATAAATACCAAATCCGCTGATTGTAAATCTGTGATAACTTTCTGGATGTCTCCGTCATAAAGAACCAATATCGTCTGAAATCCGATGGCAGAACATGCTTTTTCGACTGCAGTTCCAGTTCTCAGGGATACTTCCCGTTCTGTAGAGGTTCCTCCCATTAAAATCGCGACTTTCATTGTATACATTCTCCTAAAAGAATAGAAGCACCTTTTTGTAAACTTGACACAATAAAAGTTGGCTGAAATTCATCTGGAATTGTGTTCTTAGTTTGGTTTCCCTGTCCAGTTAATACCAGCATCGTTTCCATTCCTAATTTGTTTCCACCTTCCATGTCAGCAATACTGTCACCAATCATCAACGATTTTTTCAAATTGACATTATGGTCTTGTGCGGCTTCTGTGAACAATCCTGGACCAGGTTTCCTTCTTTCGGTTGCCTGTTCTGGATGATCAGTACAAACATAAATCCCTAATAGCGGAATTTTATTTAATTGAAATTCATTTTGAATAAACTTATGAATTTCATCCAAATTATCTTGTTCAATTAATCCGCGATCTACACCTGATTGATTAGTCACAATACAAAAACGATTACCCCCATCCGCTAATTTCTTCAAGGATGAGATAGTGAAATCGTAAAAGTGGAATTCATCCAATATGCTGATATACCCGGGATCAGGATTTATTGTGCCATCCCTATCAAGAAATATTGTATCATAATCCTTCATTAAACCAAGTTTTTATCCTTGATATCTGAAATATGAACCGAACTTTTAATGAAATAATAAGCTCCCAGTATAACAAATGGTAGATATCCACTTGCATGAATAATCACAGCAAAAGCCTGTGCTTCTGGACGAGGAATAGCAAAAAGTGTTGTCCCTAAAAAAACCACCACAGCATGATATGTACCAATATATCCCGGTGCAGCAGGAACAGTTATGGAAAGGGTGGTGCCAATAAGCACTATCCCAACACCAATCCATCCAATATTAATATTTACTGCTTGAGTTATTAAATAAGCACAAGCATAATAAATAATCCACAAGTAAATAGTTTGAAGTGCAATCTGAAAGGAGTGGTTGGAGTTTTTTAAAGAAGTAATTCCATCGAACAAATTAATTAATGTACCAACTACTTTTTTAAATAATAACGACTCATGACCATTTTGAATTCTGTTAAAATAGATCAGTAATTTCCTTCCAAAAATCAGAATTGAAATGAATAATACTACAGTTATAATTACTGCAGTAAAAACTGATTCCATCATCCAAACTGGTATAAGAGGAATGAGTTTTGGATCGCCAATAGAAAACATGGCAAGCGTAAATATTCCAATTAATAGAATCAAACCAAGCATATCCAGGATACGCTCCAAAATGATTGTCCCAAACGTAACTGAAAAGGTAAGCGGACTGACTTTGCTTAGACTGTATCCACGGAGAACTTCCCCTATTCTAAATGGTAATACACTATTCCCAAAATAACCAACCATTAACGATTCAAAAAGAGGATTAATCCGGAAGTTTTCAAAAGGTTTGAGAATTAATTTCCAGCGGTATGCACGAATTAAAACAGAAAAAATCATGAGCCCCATTGCGAAAAATAAAAGACCAAAATTGACGGATGAAAGATGAGACCAGAACTCCTTAAAATTTATTTCCTGGAATGCATACCATAGCCCTGCAATGCTAATGAGTATACTGAAAGCATAGGTCGTAACTTTCCTCAATTGTAAAATCACAATTCTATCTTTAACGGGATTTCCACCATCCTACAAATTAATTCCTTAAATCTATGACTTCCCATCCGGATATATTGAACTCATCATAAATCTTATTCGGAGATAATTCATTGAAGGAGTTTATCGTCACATTAATTTGGTTATCTTCGTCAAAATATAAAACCAATCGTTCTGGTATAAAAGATTCAGTTTGAATCCAGATTGACCCCGGAATATTTATCTCATTAATAGTGAATTCTAACAATATTGAATCGAAATTGTTCTCGATTTTTTCAACTGTTATTTCCTCAAAGTTACCTCTCAATAAATCAATAATACTGAATTCATCTCGAAGTATCTGGTCTACCACTACTTGTTTCAATCCGGGATTAAATGAATAGATTATCTGTCCATCAACTTTTAAGACTTGTTGAGGTGATTGAAAAATAAATTGGTGATCGTTCACAATTTCGAAATTTGCCGTTTCAATCCACTCAGTTCCATATTGAGCCTGATGAATTTCCAAGCTCATGATCACTCCTTGAGAAGTATGCAATCGCGCAGATATTGAATCCAAAACTGGATGACTTGCCTCCAAAAGAGAGAGGAAAACTGTTAAAGAAACGCAATTAATACATTTCATTGTCTACGGTTTGATAACTTCCAAGTAGGATTCATCTACAAGAACTTCCCTGGCCTTGCTGCCGGTAAATGGTCCTACAACACTTATTTTCTCCATTTCGTCAATCAGGCGTGCAGCACGAGAATAACCCACCTTCAATCGCCGCTGCAGTAACGAAATTGAACCTTGCTGATGAATAACAACCAATCGAATCGCTTCATCTAATAATTCATCTCTACTTCCATCATCGATTGTAAAATCAGTCGAGGATACTTGTCGAACGCTTGCAAGTTTTAATTCCTCAACAACTGGTTGTTCTCTTATATGACTCATAATTGCTTCAATTTCTTCCAAAGATACATATGCATTGTGGAGGCGAACCGGTTCGGGAGAACTAAATCCTTGGAATAACATGTCTCCCCTGCCGATTAATTTTTCAGCACCCTGAGTGTCCAATATCGTACGGGAATCAATTTTTGTTACTACCTGGAAAGCAATTCGCGATGGAAAATTTGCTTTGATAATACCTGTAATTACGTCAACCGAAGGTCGCTGCGTTGCAATCACAAGATGGATTCCAACTGCGCGAGCAAGTTGAGCAAGGCGGGCAATCGGAGTCTCAACATCTTTTGCGCTCATCATCATCAAATCGGCAAGCTCATCTATAACAAGAATGATGTAGGGCATAATTGGCTGATCTTCTTTCTTCATCTTCTTGTTATACTCATCGATGTTTCGAACAACAGCATCAGCCAATACTACATACCGATTGTCCATTTCATTTTCCAGTGCACGAAGAGCCAAGACCGCATTTTCCATTGTAGTCACAATTGGTTCATCAAAATCCTCTGTTTTCAGCAAATAGTATGGCGCTAAGGCTCTATACAGCGTCATTTCCACTTTTTTGGGATCAATTATCATAAATTTTACTTCATCCGGTGTTGCTTGATAAAGAATACTGCACACAATCGTATTCAAGCATACGGATTTACCCGATCCCGTCGTTCCGGCAATCAATAGATGAGGCATTTGCGCAAGGTCTAATGTTGCAATTTCACCTGATGTATTCTTCCCGATTGCTAATGTTAATTTGGATGTTGAATTTGCAAATTTTTCTGAGTTTATCACTGACTTGAAATAGACTATCGCAGGATGCCGGTTTGGTATTTCAATTCCAACAGATGATTTGCCGGGTATTGGAGCAATTACACGAACCCTACTCGCTTCCATAACACGTGCAAGATCATCCGATAACTGTACAAATTTATTTACTCGAACTCCTTCAGCCGGCTCCACTTCAAACAGTGTTATGACTGGTCCTGGATGTACATTGACTACTTTTCCTTCTACACCAAATGTTGCAAGAGACTGGGTTAAAAATTTTGCCCGATCTAACAATTCATCCCGGGACATTCCTTCGGAAATAGAAACTGGTGTTGTCAAAAGATCAGTTGACGGTAATTTATATTCTTGTTTAGGCACTTGACGATCCTGGACAGAATCAAGATTTATTTCTTTTTCCTTTACCATTTCCCCAACTTCAACGCTTTCACCAGATCCAATTTTATCTTCTGTTTTTCCTTGCTCTGACTTATCATCAAACCCGGTGATTCCCTTCAATCCTTCTGCATGATCAACTAATTCAGGTTCTTCATGTGTTTCATCTTCAGATGGTAATCCCGATCCTAAATCGGATGGTGGTTCTTCAGTATCTTCTTCTGTATCTGGTTTCGTTTCGCTTTCTCCAGACGAATCCTTATTCTGCTTCATTTCCTGCTCATTTATGGTAGAGAGAAGATTCTCTGTATGTTTCCGTTTACCATCTTCAGAAATTTTCAACTTTTTCTTTAATCTCTTATTTCCTTGCCAATCATTCACCTTCTTGGTAAAAGAATCAATTGGTTTGTAAAAACTCCAGGAAAAAAATCCGCGAACAAGTATAAGCCAGGCACCAACCAATACCAACATCACACCAATACTACCCAGAATATCCATTAAAAATTTCGCAATGGTTCCGCCAATCAATCCAGACAGGACAAAATTATTATTGGTACCTTCCCCTATGATAATAGAAATCAATCCTGCAGTGACTGAAAAGAGGAAGGCAGCCCCAAGTATATATCCGGTAACTCTGTTGAGTGATTTTAATTTCTTCCGACTGAAAAACCACCAACCCCATAAAATGCCTAAAAACGGAAAGACAAACGAAGCATAGCCAAAAGTAAATTTGATTAAAAAATATGCCAGAAACACCCCAACAATGCCCATAGGATTTTCGATGAGTATGTTAGGTGAAATCACGGGATCCTCGTTGGAATTATATCCAAAAAGACTCACCAGCACTAACAAAGATATGGCGATGATCAGAATACCAAGTATTTCAAAGCGTCGTTCTTTCATATTAATTTATTCGCAGGGGAGTTAAAGTATTTTAAAAATAAATCCATTTTTTAGCTAAATATTTTATTTAACATTGTTTTTCATGTTAGAAAATGTACAACATTCATGAAAAATTTCTTGTTGAAAAAAAACAAAATTAAATGTTGGCTGTACCACTTTTATAAAATGGAGGTTTTACTATAACAGCAGATTTTTTCTGACTACGAATTTCGACTTCTAATGTTGTCCCAACCCTTGTATGTGGATGGTTTATAAAAGCAAGCCCAATCCCTTTATTTAAAGAGGGTGATTGAGTTCCGCTGGTTACTTCCCCCACTTTTTTATTTCTAAGAAAAATCGGATATCCATTCCTTGGGATTGCCCGTTCTGTCATTTCAAAACATACTAATCGACGGGAAATTTGTTCCTTTTTCTGTATGAGTTCTTTTCTTCCAATAAAATTCCCCTTTTCCGGTTTTGTAATCCACCCTAATCCAACTTCAAATGGATTTGTTGATTCATCAATATCATACCCGTACAATAAATATTTCATTTCAAGACGTAACGTATCCCTGGCACCTAGCCCTACAGGAACAATTCCATACTCCTTTCCAACGTCCATTAGATTATCCCAAATTTTAGGAATCACATCCAGATTTCCGTAAATCTCAAAACCAAGTTCCCCTGTATAACCTGTACGCGCGATTAGAATGTTACTGTCTTCATATTTATCTTCAATAAAATGATAAAATGGAATTGTACTTAAGTCTGATGGTATAATTTTCTGTAAAATCCGCCTGGATTCCTGACCCTGCAAAGCAATCAAATTTATTTCATCGCTTACATTTTCCAACACAACACCATCCATAAGATTTTTTTCAAGCCAATCAAAATCCTTCTGGATATTGGCAGCGTTTACCACAATCATGAATCGATCACCGTAACAATAAATCAGCAGGTCATCAATTATTCCACCGTCTTCAAAACACATAGCAGAATACTGTGCTTGTCCCGGCTTTAAACGTATTACATCATTTATTGTTATAAATTGGAGAAATGATTCCGCATTTTTTCCTTTCACAATAAATTCACCCATATGACTCAAATCAAACATGCCCGCTGTGTTTCGTACAGCGTGATGTTCATTCACAATTCCGGTGTATTGGATTGGCATCATATAGCCGGCAAATTGGATCATTTTCCCTTGTAACTCAAGATGCCGACTATAAAGAGACGTATTTTTTATGGGCAATTCTGAATCCCGGTTTGAATAAAAGTCAGATGTTCAATTCTAAAATGTAACGAGAATTCTACCATTTGACTTCCATAGAACACGTTGGTTTCAATCAACTTAATTTGATTTTTTAAACTCTGTCATAAATTCTGTTACTTTTTCCGCTGCTTCAAGGGGTATGCCATTATAAAGTGAAATTCGGATACCTCCGACACTTCTATGACCTTTTAAACCAACAAATCCCGATTCTTTCCCTTTTGTAACCAGTTTCTGTTCCAGTTCCTCTGAAGGCAATCGCAAAGTAACATTCATCCAGCTTCTACTGTCCTCCCTTACAGTTCCGCGGAAAAAGTCTGGATACGTATCTATCAAATTGTAGACAATATCTTTTTTTGCCTTCGTTATTTTCTCCAATTCGTCCAACCCTCCAAGATTTTTTATCCACTTCAAAACTAAATTCAAGGTATAAACAGCAAAGACAGGCGGAGTATTAAAAAGGGATTTTTTATTTACGTGCGTACGATAGTCAAACATGGTTGGTAAATCGGAGTTACATTTTTCCAGGAAATCTTTTCGTAGTATAACAACTGTTACTCCAGAAGGTCCTAGGTTTTTTTGGGCTCCAGCATAGATTAAAGAAAATCTGGAAAAATCAAGGTTACGTGAACAAATATCCGAGGACATATCGCAGACGAGGGGAATATTTTTGGTGTCTGGGAACGAGTGCCACTGTGTTCCCTTGATTGTATTGTTAGATGTGATATGTACATATGCTGAATCTTTTGGAATATCCAAATCACTGGAATTGGGAATATTGGTATAGTCCAAGTCCCTTGAACTGCCAGCTAAATGAACGTTCCCAATTTTTTCAGCTTCCTTGATAGCTTTTGACGCCCATGTTCCTGTGTCTACGTATGCTGCAGTTCCTCCAACGGGCAAGAAGTTAAGCGGGATATGATCAAATTGAGTGGAAGCGCCTCCACCGACAAACAGTACATGAAAATCATCACCAATTCCCATAAACTCTTTAAAAAGTGCAGTAGCAGAATCATTAATTCTCTCATATTCAGGTGAGCGATGCGAAGTTTCAAGTATGGACATTCCAGTTGATTTGTAGTTCAATAATTCTTCCTGAATTTGATTCAGTACGGCAACAGGAATTGCAGAAGGACCCGGATTAAAATTAAAAATACGGTTTTGCATTGCAATATCTCCTTTAAAAAAGCGAGTTAATCAGTGGAAACAAAATCACGGATAATGGATTCAATAATATCTCCAATTCTTAACAGGTTTTCCTTCGTAGATGCGCCAAGGTGCGGCAACATGAGCATATTTGGAGCATCAATCAATGGTGTATTTTCCGGTGGGTCGGAATACCAAACATCGTTTCCGAACCCGGCTAGTTTTCCACTCTTCAACGCTTCGACAACATCTTCTTCAATAATTGTTTTGCCGCGCCCGGTATTAATGAGATAGGCTCCGTCCTTAAATTCTTTCAACATTTCGGCATTGATTAATCCTGTAGTTTCATCTGTAAGGGGAAGATGCAAAGAAACATAATCAGAATTATTCAGGACGCCTTTCAAATCTGGTTTCATTGTTGCAACTACGCTTGATTCAACAAATGGATCATAGGCAATAACATTCATTCCGAATGCAGTTGCTCTTTTAGCAAGTTCGCTCCCTATCATTCCAAGCCCAATAATTCCCAGTATCTTGTTATACAGTTCGGTACGTTTCAGTTCTTTTTTAGCCCACTGACCGGCATGCATGGTACTGTCGGCTTTGATCACATGATTTGGCAGGGTAATCATCAGTGTAAAAGCCAGTTCAGTCACAGCAATTGAAGAAGCCGCCGCGGTGTTATGAACAGTAATGCCATTCTCAGCTGCATAGTTCAGATCAATATTATCAAGTCCTACCCCGCCACGAATAACCAACTTAAGATTTGGCGCGGAATCAATATACTCCTTAGTAACTTTTGTTTTACTGCGTACAAGTACAACGGTTGCTTCCGGCAGTTTCCCCATATCATCTGTAACGTTTCCATATGAAGAAAGTATTTTCGGAAGGTCAGGTGCAAAAGCATCCGAAATTAGAATTAGCATAAGTAATTTTCCTTTTTAATCGGTTAACAAATTGACGATCATCCCACTCCGAAGTTTTGGTTCAAACCAGGTGGATTTTGGAGGCATTACTTTTCCAGCATCAGCTACATCCAAAAGTTGCTTAATGGAGGTCGAGAATAATGAAAACGCCAATTTATATTCTCCAGAATTTACTAATCTGGTCAATTCATGTGTCCCGCGAATTCCACCGACGTAATTAATTCGCTTATCCGTTTTTGGATCTGTAATGCCTAAAATTGGAACAATAAATTTATCACCAAGGATGGCTGCATCAACTGATCCTATTAGGTCATGCGGGTCAAAGCATTTTCTTTTGGATCTCAATAAATACCACTTTCCATCAATATACATCCCGAATGTGTGGAGTTCTTCAGGATTTACTTCCTCATCCATAGAACTGATCTCAAAGTTGTGAGCTGCTTTTTCCAATATTTCAGACAGTGTGAGTCCATTCATATCCCGAACTACCCGGTTGTATGGTAAAATAGTAAGTTCTGAATCTGGAAAAATTACATTGAGAAAATAATTGTAGCCTTCTTCACCGGTGTGATGCGGATTTCTTTCTTTTCTTCTCTTGCAAACTTCAGAAGCAGACTGGCTGCGGTGATGGCCATCGGCAATATAGAGTGGTAACGAAGCAAATTCTGAAATGATTCCCTCCTGCAGATCAGGATCGTCAATCACCCAAAATTCATGGCGTACATTATCATCTGCAACAAAATCTACTGAGGGATAATTTTCCGTAACATTGCTGAAAATTCTTTGAATTGACTCCTGGTAACGATACGTAGTAAACACAGGTCCTACCTGCGCATCAAGAAAATCGATATGGTCAGCACGATCAATCACTTTTTCAGGTTGTGTATGTTCATGTTTCTTAATGAGTCCATTGTCATAATCATCTACCGATACAAGTGAAACAAGACCGGTTTGACTACGATTATCCATCGTCAAACGATACACATAAAAACAGGGATTTTTATCCCTTACCATCAAACCGTCATCAATAAACTGCTGTAAATTATCTTTTCCTTTTTGATATACTTCCTCACTATACGGATTCATATCATCAGGAAATTCTAACTCCGCTTTATTTATTCTGAGAAAGGATTTTGGATTTTTTAAACCAATTTGCCTGGCTTCATCCGTACTCAGTATATCATATGGTGGTGATGCAATTTCTTTACAGTATTCGGGTTTGGGTCGGAGACCTTTAAATGGTTTTACAATTGCCATTAGTTATTTTTCACCTACATTTTTTTCAATGCTTTTTTCAATAATTCCTCAAGATTGCCCGTCAGGTCTCCACTTTTTTCCAATTTCATCATTGCCTTATGCGCCTGCGCACGACTGTATCCAAGAGATTGAAGCGCCTGAATTGCATCACCCATTTCATCCGGCACTTTTTCAGCATCAAATAACATGGAAATATCATCATCCTTTTCTGAAACAAATTTTTCTTTCAGTTCCACAATGATTCTCTTCGCAGTTTTTGCGCCAATTCCCGGAATCACAGTCAGGGATTTTACATCTCCCGTAATTATTCGTTTCTTAAACTCAGCGATGCTTGCACCAGAAAGAATACCCATGGCGGACCTGGGTCCTATGCCACTGATCCCAATGAGAAGTAGAAACATGGACCGCTGATCCTCGTGATCAAATCCATATAGTGCAAGAATGTCTTCGCGAACATGCAGGTAGACCAACAGCTCCGTATTTGACCCGGTGGATGGCAATCTTTCGTAGGTGCTGATTGTAATGTGCGCTTTCAATCGAATTCCGCCAACATCAACCACCGCAAAAGCTGGATTCTTCTGAATCAATAAACCGGAAATAGAATCAATCATTTATTACCAATTCGGTTGATTTAAATAACACAATCCAATTGCGAGTGCATCGGATGCATCAAGGGGTGTTGGAGGTTTCTCCAATTGTAATATTTTCTGAACCATAAATTGAACCTGTTCTTTTGTAGCTGCACCGTTCCCGGTAACAGATTGCTTCACCTTTCTTGGGGCAAATTCTGAACAGTGAATACCCGCATTAGCACCTGCCAACAATAAAGCGCCTCTTGCCTGACCCAATGCCATAGCGGACTTAACATTTTTTTGATAAAATGAATCTTCTATTGCCATCGCAGCCGGTGTATAGGTTTTGAGGAGTTTTTCCGCTTCATCATATAAGTGCTTTAATCTTTCCGGAAGTTTTTTTGTCTTTGGAGTTCGAATTGCACCATAACAAATTGCCCGTACAGTATTTCCTTTTTTCTCTAAAATTCCAAACCCTGATACGCCTAACCCAGGATCAAATCCAATAATCCGCACCTTATTTAACTCGACGGTAAATCTGCTTCATCGATATCAAAATTTGCAAAGATATTCTTTATATCTTCATTGTCTTCAAGCTTACCCATGAGATTCAAAATTCTATCCACATCTGTTCCCTCCACTTTCTGGAGGTTTTTTGGTACCATTTCCACTTCTGCTGACTTAATCTCATATCCTTTGCTTTCTAATTGATCTTTCACGTGCAAGAGTTCTGCTGGGTCAGTTGAAATTAAATACACATCCTCTTCAACTTCAAAATCGTCTGCACCGCACTCCAGGGCTGCTTCAAGAATTGTTTCCTCCTCCCCCGCTTCAATCCCAACCCGGATTTGTCCTTTTTTATCAAACATCCAGGATACACTGCCATTCTCCCCAAGATTTCCACCATGCTTGTCCATGAGATGACGAATATCTGCGACAGTTCGTTTTTTATTATCGGTCAGAACTTCCAGGAAAATAGCTACTCCTCCGGGACCGTATCCTTCATAGGTTCCTTCTTCATATCTTACACCTGGCAATTCTCCGGTACCTTTCATTATTGCTCTTTTAATGTTATCCTGAGGCATATTATTTGTTTTGGCTTTAGCAATTGCCTGCCGTAACTGTGGATTGGCATTCTCATCTCCACCTCCTATACGGGCTGCGACAGTTATTTCTTTAATAATTGACGTAAATATTTTCCCCCGCTTCTCATCAACAGCTCCTTTTTTCCGCTTAATCGTGGACCATTTACTATGACCAGACATATTTCTCCAGATAAATTAAATGAAAATTTACAGACGAACAACTGTGCACCCAAAACCGATTTACAGAGAAATGAAGATAAAAAAAGAGGGTTCCAAAAAAGGAACCCTCTTAACAAACTATAAAAAGTGGTATTTGGTTTATTTGAGGAACATTACCTTGTTCACCTGAGAGAATTCACTGGAATTCATCTGGTAGAAATACACTCCACTTGGAACAATCTTTCCTCTGTTGTCAGTTCCATTCCAAATAACCTGGTATGTGCTTGGGCTATGGTATCCAGACACCAATGTTTTGATTTCACGACCCATCATATCGTAAACAACAATTTCTACATTTCCAACATTAGAAATATCATAGCTAATCGTCGTTTCAGGATTGAATGGATTCGGATAACTCTGGTGCAGAGCAAATTTCTCAGGGGTTATCTTCGCGCTGCTCTTGTGTAAAGAATAACTGTCCGAGTTTACTACCTGAATTTCTCCATTTCCGTTTAAAGTAACTGTACCAAAAGCATTTTCAAGAATCCACTCACTGCCATCCTTTATAGAGTACTTTACACTGACCATATCGGTGTTGTTCATCAATTCAATGACACCGAAATTCTCAGCATAATTCCAGTCCCCAACAAAGCGGACATCAAAAGAGCCTGCCTGCGGTTTTGGTGGAAGACTGTAGCTGAGTTTTTCATTATCAGGGACCTGTACACCAAAATAGAGAGCATTGCCATTAAAGCTGATTAAATTCGCGTCCTTCATTCGATCGGCAAACGGGATGACTCTTGCTGCACCGATACTTGTAAATGTTATATCACCGGCAGCGCTGGTACGAAGCCAGTATCCACTTCCAGGCATCAAGCTGGATGCAGATTCATAACCGACGCCAAATCCATAAAGAGTGTTCGGTACAACTATTCCATCCGGATCATCAATTCCACATTCACTTGATCCACCAGACACTAAATTCCATCCTTCCGCTAATGAAGCTAAGAGATTGTCAACAGTCCCTCCAGTGAGATCATTGGAACCAGCATCATCAAACCTGAGCCAGTATCCGGAACCCAATTCTAATTCAGTGGTGGGTTCATACCCAACGCCAAAAGCGTAGAGCGTATTCGCAACCGAATTCGGGAATAGGGTTTGATAGCTGGCATCTTCCACTTCCACCGGTAAACCAACAAGATTCCATCCACTTTGATTTTCCACAGTAATAGTACTTGTGCCTCCTCCACCACCCGGATAAGGCGGTTCTGAATTAGAAGTAAATTCTGCCCAGCCGGCATACACCCTATTCACATGATCGGCTCCGAGCATATCACCAATTTCATTATGATACCAATTTGGCATCTGGTAGGCTAAATACACCTGGTCATTGGTAGCCCAGTGTGCTACGTGCGGCCACTGTTCCTCAGGGCTGCACCAACCGGTAATGGTTCCATCTGGACATCCGGTTTCTCCATAAGTATCAGGGGTAGGAGTAGCATTTAATGGATTCCACCAGGTATTACCATTATCGGTTGATTTGTAAATGAGAATATCTTCACTCGCTTCGTAAAATACCTCAAACGGTTCTACGCAATCATACGGATCCTGCGGGTCATAGTTACCCCCTTCTGGACCCTGTACCATCTGGTCGGTTACCAGCCACACAACATCAGGATCGTCGGCACTAATAGCAATTTGACCCTGAGTACTCCAAATAAGACTTTGCCCTGTTGGATCGCCCCACACCCAGGACTCCCTGACATCAACAACCTTGGAATAGTTCCAGCCGGTTGGTGTATTTACAAAGCCTGGATTGCCGATATTGTCCTTATCAATGGTAAAGTGAAATATACCAGAACCAATGTCCGATCCATCTGCATTCCGGTAGTAACAAAAATAATCACCACAGGGCATTACCTCCATAGTGATATGCGGGTTACCTTCACCATCTACCCTCATGTCAAATTCGTACCAGGTCCACATATCATTAATTACTTCAGATGTATCGCCGGGGCACACGCCTTCATAATCAGTAGCAAAATAATTGGCTACCATATGCAGCCAGACGTTATCAGGGATAAAGTAATAATCAGGCTGATAATAAGGTGGTGCGTCACTTCCAGGCCCATGCCAGGTTGCGCCATGATCCTCCGTCAACTTAAAAATAGCGGTATGGTAGTTTGTTATGGCACTTAAATCATCAAGGCCGCCGGCAAACAAACCAATAAGTCCTACCAGCCCGTCTCCACTATTACCCATGCTTATTCCGGCGCTTGAATTATAGCTTCCAGTTCCATCCCCACCTTCCAAATGTTCAACTTCATTTATGACTTTTACTTCCTCACCAAAAATGA
Organism: uncultured Fidelibacterota bacterium; assembly: GCA_913054425.1. GTDB lineage: Bacteria > Fidelibacterota > Marinisomatia > Marinisomatales > UBA8229 > UBA8229. Next base: position 13,547 of record CAJXJG010000003.1, on the reverse strand, counting down.
TTAATCCGTCCTGGTAGGCTTCGCTGTGGAATAACCAACGGTCATTTCTTGTCCAATCGTTAAACACGACATTGTAGTAATGTTCATTACCATCTGTTGAATATTCAGCACTTGGAACCCAAAAATCTTTATTTCCGTTCCATAACTGATCTACTTCTAATGGATAGGCAAAGGAACCACCACCCCATTCAAACTCATCATACGTATAATATGGATGTCCTCCGTATCCTACACCTTCAGCTGTATACTCACCCCAAAGAGCGTAAGGATAATCTGCGTTACCCATTGCACTGGGATAACGAGCCTGTGCATAAGAACCTCCATCACCCGGAAAACCTCCACCGCCCCAGGGGGGATTACCATTCGCATTTATATTAAAATAATTTGTCCAATCTCCGCCACCATCATCTGAGAAAGCAGCTCCAAGCTGTCCATGAGTAGTGCCCGGTCCTGCATACTGTCTATAAACAAAAAACCAGTTTTCATCGAATGTTATAATCGGTCGGGTCACACCCACAACCATTCCAAAACCATTGGTAGAGGAATCAACCATAGTAAAATTACCACTGTTTGATCGGGGACTCTCCGAATTGGGAATAGTAACAGGGAAAGATGGATGATTGCCCGGCATACGAGCAGAGGGAAGTGGTTCCATCTTTTTCATCAGCATCGGTTTATTATTTGGGACTTTGTTTACTCTTTTCTCGCCAGAAAGACCAAAAAGAACTCCTCCTGTGAAAGAAAAGACTAATATTAAGGACATTAGATTTTTCATTTTTTCCTCCGTTTGTATCTTATATTATCTGCTTATTTCTGTCAAATCTTTTGCAACCCGACTATTTGGAACAGAAAGTGTACACCAAATTGATTGAAATATCAAATTTATTTTTCATTAATTCTTTCTAAGATATTCATCTATAAAAAATAGCCTTTTCTTTAATATACATAAATTTACCTGCTTTAAAATCCTATTTAATTAACACCATTTTCCTTGTTTGAGAAAAAATATTTGAATTTATCTGATAAAAATAAACCCCGGTTCCAACTAGTTCTCCATTCTTATCCGTACCATCCCACTGGACAGTTTGCAATCCTGAATTCTGCTTCTCATCTACCAGTGTTTTCACATGAGCCCCAGTAAGATCAAAAATTTCTAACGAAATATAACTTTGCTGAGGGATACTATACGTGATCTGTGTCACAGAATTAAATGGATTGGGATAGTTTTGATTGAGCGCAAACGTATTCGGTAAAATTCCACCCATCTTTTCCAGTATTAAGGATGAAAAATTACCGGGGAAATCTATTTGACCTGTGCCACTCAGCATAAATTTAATATCCTCTTTCTCATTACTTAACAACCATTTTGTCTCATCTTTGATATTAAAGTATACGTGCAGAACCGGTTTATCACTCATTAAAATATTAAGTTCGCCGTAATCTTCACAAAATTTCCAATCCCCCATAAACCGTACATCAAAGGCTCCCGCCGGAGGAACTGGCGGTAAACTATAACTAAGTTTTTCCTCTTCAGGAATTGAAACACCAAAAAATAATGTTTGATCATTCAATTTGATTGTATTCGCTTCTGTCATTCTATTCACGAATCTATCTTTTCCCACAGAAATATCACCATTCAACGTTATGGTTCCAGGTCCCGTTGTTCGAACCCAGTAGGCGCTTCCAGGCAGAAGAATTGACACTTCTTCGTAATTTTGGTTATAGCCATAAAATGTACCGGGAATGATAATTTCATTTGGATCATCTATTGCACCAATATGAACAGAATTTGTGATCCCTGAGATCAAGTTCCAATCTTCAGACAAAAGAATAGAAAGGGAATAAACAGGGAGACCAACAATTGTGTTCGATCCCTCATCATTAAAACGCAGCCAATACCCAGTTCCAACTTCCAGATCTAAATCATTAACATAATTATATTCGAATGAATAAAGTGTACCCTCAACAGCATCCGGAAATACATTCAAGTGAAACGAATCTTCAACATGCATTGGTAAACCAACTAAATTCCAATCATCAAAATGGTCAATAATCACAAAATGTATTTGCTGCGAAGAATGATATAAACCATTCCGCTCAAGGTTCCCGCGGTGCATGTTCCAATAGCCCTGGATTGAGCCCGGTTCTTTAATATCAATTATTTCTAGTCCCACACTACTGCCAATCAGAATCTCATAATCATTGTCATCATCAATATCCTTTACTGCCGGAGATCCTCCATATGGCAGTGATCCGGAGATCGGGAAATGAGGATAAAGACTGCCATCCAAATGAAATGCATAAAGATTGCCCGTCACTGTTGCAGTGATAATTTCAACTTCTCCATCTCCATCCAGATCAGAAAAAACAGGTGAAGAAATTATACTTCCTTCTAAAGGAATAGGCCAGCCGGGAAGCGGATCCCCAATAAGGTTGACACCGTAAATAAATCCATCATCTGAACCAAAGAAAATACCCACTCCATCCATCAAATCAACAATACCGGCTGATGTGCGTACATCGTTCCCAGTCTCAACCTGAAACCACAGAGCACCCTCTTCATTAATGGCATAAAAGTTATTATCATTATTTCCGGAAAAAATTATTTTTTCCCCGTTCATATCCAATATGGATGGAGCTGATCGGAAATCACCAGGAGCTTCAAAGGGAAATCCATCTGCTACTGTTCCATCATCATAAATCAGCCAGAGATTTCCGCTGTCTGTTCCACAGACAATATCCACTTTATCATTCCCGTTAAAATCTGCCAGAGCTACTCCCTTTTGAATCTTTTCACCAAGGATTATGGGAAACCCGGGAACATCAGTGCCATCAGGATTGATAGCAAACAGTTTTCCAGAAGTAGAATATCCGCCAAATACAATTTCCAATTCGCCATCCCCATCAATATCACCCAGTGCCGGGGTTCCCATCAAAAACTGTTCAGCATCATAATCTACCTGAACACTTCCATCTGCATTTAAAACAAATAGGTGTTTATTTTTTGATCCAATAATAATCTCTACATCTCCATCTCCTTCCAGATCTGCCACAGCAGGAGACCCCCAAACATCAAGACCATTTTCCCCACCAAGACTGAAGGGGAACCCAGGCAATTCCTCTCCTGTCGGTCCTAAAACATGAAGTAAACCAATATCTTCACCAAAGATAATTTCCTGGATTCCATCCCCATTGATATCCGAAACTGCAGGGGATGACCTCACCTGGTCTGTCGTTCCATAAGGAAAGCCGGTTTGATTCAGCGAGATTGCCACATTGAAATGATACTCGACTGAATAATCAAATTCACTTCCATTTTCTTCATACTCTGCTGTGATGTACAGAGTGAAGGGAATGTCTCCCAATGGAACACCCGGAAGAAAAGTTACCTCGACTGCGGCGGAATCTTCCGGATCTTCAATAGTCAGATCTTCGAACGATATTTCACCATTATTAATGAAAACGTTTTCTTCTGTTGTTGATAATACACCTGTCACATTATTTACATTAAATTCAGGTAATGGATTGGAAACAAAAATCTGAAAGACAGCATCATCACCGGGGTTCAAAACTCCATCTCCATCTCCCTCGTCGGTAATATTTGTTATCTCAGCATAAAGAGATAAGGTTTGATACATAAATTGAATCGTGTTCCCTGCATACCCAACATCCCGGATATTGATTCCCCCGGGACCCGTATCAGTGAGGAAACACGATGGATTTGTTGAGTCATTAAATTCCACCCTGCCTGAAGACTGGTTAAACGGAGCCCGGCTGATATCTCCATTACTCAATGGGGTTCCACTGTATCGGTAAACATAAACCTCATCGGGAGGACCATCAGCATTACCATTACCAACCACAGTATTAATCCGGTATACCAGCAATCCAGAGTCATACCCCGGGGTTCCCACTTCATACATACCTTCTTTTTTCCTGTATTCCACAACAAAATACTCATCATCTGTGTAGGGTGAATTGATCCGGAAACAATTATTATCCGGTGACTGCAATGGATTGAGCGAATAAATTCCAGTAGTTGAGATGACCGGAATTTCAGGAATCCAGTCACCATATTTCCATTTCATAAATGCACACGGATACTGGGGCGGGTCAGAATTGGCTTCCATTACATCCCATCCACCCACCGGAACTCTCCCATCATAAGAATAGTGATATAAATCCGGCGCGCCTAAAGAATGATAAAACTCATGGCACAGCGTGCCTACATTAAAATAGGTTGGGTCACCAGCTAAATTGAAGTTATAATCCCCTACAAAGCTGCCATTGACTTCCACATCATAGGTATAAAGATACCAGCGATGGGGCCACAGTAAACTTGCCCAGGCTCCAGGGCTGCCGGAAATGAGAAAAGATGTATTATCAACACGTCCGTCTCCATCTCCATCTACAACCAATGTATCGGGAATTTCTGAATTGACAAATTCCACAGCATCCCGCAATAATGTGTGTTCTCGAATCCTTCGTTCATCATCACCACCATAACCATCGGGATTTGTAGGACTAGAAGGCATGTAGTAGCTTCTCGGATGCGGATCCTGGTAAGATATATTTGTATTCAGTTCACAGACAGGAAAATGATGAGTGTTCACAGTCAGAGTATCGTATGAAACCTCCAGAAAATAATGTTTCAATGAAGGACCGTCTTCCTTGTTATATGGTTGATCATAGAATGACCGGGGAGTTGCAAATTCATATTCATCCGAAAACCTGATGAATATATTCAAATTATTGATCGTACCTGAGGTAGGTGCATCCCGTTGTTCAAAACCACGAAACCAGGCTGCACGCCTTTCTTTAATTTTTCCGGGGGAAATAATCAACCACTTTGGAATCGCAGTAGTATTTGGGTTTATCTCTCCATATTTGTATATAGATGGTTTCAATTCCTCACCGTCCTGTACAGCGTAATAATAATACCCATCCGATTGACTCTGAATAATCGTATATCCATCCGCATCATGCAGCCAATTATAATATTCATCACCACTGGCAAAACAATTGATTTCTGTTCCATCCGGCTGATGAACAGTGATAAGAATATCCCTCAAGTAAGCAGAATACACTCCGGAAACCATCAACAGGATCATATAAAAATTTCTTTTCATCTCATTACAAATCTTATCTTCAATTATCTATGAGAAATACCATGCGTCATTTCATCAAAACTAATTTTTTTGTTATAGATTGATTATCACTCGTCAATTTGTAGAAATAAATACCTGAACTGACTTTACTCGCATTCCATTGGACGGAGTGGTAGCCCGGTTCAAGGATTTCGTCAATCAGGGTATCCACCAAACGTCCTGTGATGTCATAAATTTGTAGAGACGCAGCATGCTGAGTCTTTACACCATTATTGGGGATTGAAAACATAATTGTCGTTACCGGGTTAAACGGATTTGGATAGGCCGGTTGTAAAGCAAATGATTCGGGAAGGATTGGTATGGACTTTCTCAATATCCACTGTTCAACCTCCTGAGATAAAGTGATTTGTTTTTGATCAGCTAATGAGATTGCCGCACTCCACTCCGTTCCGTTCGCCCGCCTGTCGGTCGGGCTGGCAATGACAGGGACTAATTCCCAAATTTCACCATTTTTAATATCGCACTCAACAAAAAAAGGCTGTCCGGTATTCATCACTTCAATTACACATTCATCAGTTGCACAGAGTTTGGTGTCACCGGAAAAGCGGATGTCTTTGGCACCAACCGGGGGTTTTGGCGGTAAACTATAACTGAGCTTATGCTCCTCCGGAACATCCATTCCAAAATACAAGGTTTGTCCATTGATAGTCAGAGCATTCTCTTCCTCAAAATGATTAGTAAACTCGCTTGTTTTTGCCTGCATACCTGAAGAAATGGTGATATTTCCATTTCCACTGGAACGAATCCAGTAACCCTGCCCCGGTTCAAGTTCGCTGACTTCAACATATCCCCCGTTAAAACCGTAGATTGTTCCGGGAATAATGAGATCATCCGGGTCATCAATTGATCCAAAACTGGTCACAGTAGAAATCCCGGAAATCAGGTTCCAATCTTGATTTAATTGAACTGATAGGGAAGAAAGTGCGATCCCTGAGATTGTAGTGGACCCTTCACTGTCAAAACGAAGCCAGTAACCGTTCCCATGCTCCAGTTCAGTCTCCGGTATGTAATTATAGGCAAAACTAAAAAGAGTTTCCTCAACTCCATCCGGATATACTGACAAATAGTAAGGATCATCAACATTCAAAGGTAAACCAACAAGATTCCAATCAATGATATGGTTCACTATAACATCCACGGATTCTTCAGGAGAACGATAAAAACCGGTCCTGGCGGGGTTATTTCGGAACATGTTCCACATACCACTCATGTCACCTGCTTCTTTTATATCAATACATTGAAGACTTTCACCACCACCTATAAAAATTTCTAAATCACCATCAAGATCCAATTCCGAAATTGTGATAGCGCCCCTCAATAAGGATTGTGTATTTATTGGAAAGTGCGAATAGGCGGTTCCATCACTATGCAATACAAACAGGTCTGATCCATTAATTGCAGTAACTATTTCAGGAGTGCCATCTCCATCAAAATCTGCAAAACAGAGTGATGAAATTATATCATTTCCAAGGTCTACAGGCCAGCCTTCAAGTGCGTTCCCATTAAGATCCACTGCATAAATCCTGTCATCCCTGGAACCAAAAAAGATATATAATTCACCATTTAATTCCATAATGGATGGAGAGACCTGAATCTTATCCCCGGTTAAAACAGAAAAACGTAAACTGCCGTCACTGTTAATTGCATAGAGACGATCATCATTACATCCTGTAATAATAATTTTTTCTCCATTAACTTCCAAAATGGACGGCGCTGCCTGAACTTTGTCGCCAGTAAGAAATGGAAATCCGGGAGCGGTACTGCCGTCATCTAAAATCAGATAAATATGATCATCATCGGTGCCAATAACAATATCATCTTTTCCATTATTGTTAAAATCCGCCAAGGCAACGCCAGCTTTTGCTTTTTCATCAAAGTCAATCGGAAAACCTTCAACATCACTCCCGTCAGCATTAATTGCAAAAATTTTATTACCGGAAGAATACCCGGAAAATACAACTTCCAACTCTGCATCATCATCCAAATTTCCTATGGCTGGTGTACCAATTAAGTACACTTCCGTTTCATAATCTGTTTTCAGCCCGTTATAATCAAATATGTACAAATGCTTACTTTTTGAGGTAATAACAAAGTCCAGGTAATTATCACCATCCAAATCAGCCGCGGCTGGTGAACCCCAAATTTGATTTCCGGTATCAAATGGAAATATACCGTTCGTAATTTCGGAACCATCCGTGTTGTATAGATGCACAACTCCGTTATAATCTCCAAAAATAATCTCATTTTCACCATCATTATTCAGGTCAATTATCAGAGGACTGGAACGAACCTCCGCTGTTGCTAATGGAAATCCTGCTTGATTCAAAGTAACTTCCAGTTCAAAATCAAATTCATCTGTGTAATGAATAGTTAAATCGTTATCAATGAAATCTGCATCAATGCTTAATGTAAAACCGGCAGGCATGAGTTCATCTATGTCATCCAATGAAATGAACGTTTCAATCTCTACTGGGTTGCTATTTAATGGAAGCGTACCAATATAAATTATTGAAGGGTTAAAACTGACCCAGTCCAATGGAGAAGATAGAGTAACTGTTACGTTTTCAGCATTGCTGGGAGCACCCTGTAGCTGTATTTCAAGGGTCAATTGTCCTGTTTCGCCAGGATTTAATACTCCATCTCCATCATTATCGTTCGTAATTCCCACCAGGGATGTATTTATAAAAATATTCCAATAAACGAATTCAATAATGTCATCAGGATACCCAATATCTTGAATGTTCAGTCCTCCGGGAGCGCCGCCATATAAAAAACTGGAGGGGTCTGTTGAGTCATTGAATTCCGTCCTCCCGGTTTCAGCACTGAATATAGCAGCACCCAAATTCCCATTTTCAGTAGTCGTTCCTCCCGGACGGTATAAATAAACCTCATCCGGAGGTCCCTGTGCATTGCCATTCAGATATTCATCAATCCGATAAATGAGCATCCCAGATTGATCCCCGGGTAGGTTTACTTCATAAATACCTTCCTGTTTCCGATACTCCACTACAAAAAATTCATGACTGGAATTGGGAGAATCAATCCGATAACAACTCGTTTCCTGGGACTGGAGAGGGAGCAGTGGGAAAATACCCATGCTTTCGATGACTGGGCAATCAATCCAGCCGCCGTATTTATGTTTCATCCAGGCACCCGTGTACTGCGGTGTAGTACCGTTAGCTTCCATAATATCCCAGCCCCCCACTGGAGAAGGTGCGCCTCCACCATCATAATGATAAAGATCCGGAGCGCCTAAGGTATGAAAAAATTCATGACAAATCACCCCTACAGTTAAATAACCTCCTTGTTCCATATTAAAATTATAATCACCCACCTGTTTCCCGTTTATAAATGCATTGTAATAGTAGAGTGACGATCGATGTGGCCACAATAGAGTGGCCCAAGCGGTTGGTGATCCACGCACCAAAAAAGTAACATTATCTACATAGCCATCGTTATCCGAATCAATATTTAACGGATTTGGCACTTCGTCCGCAATGTATTCAATTGCGTGCCCCAATAACGTTTGTTCTCGAATTGTTCGTTCATTACTACCATCATATCCATTGGGGTTCGTTGTCGGATCGTATGGCATGTAATAACTGCGGGGATGTTCATCCTGATAGGATAAGTTGGTAGTCATGTCACAGCTTGGATAATGATGTGTATGTATATGAAGCGTGTCATAGGAAACTTCTTCGAAATAGTGAAGCAACGAAGGACCGTCTGGCTTGTTGAATAGTTGATCATGCTGGGATCGTGGAGTAGAGAATTCTGTTTGATCACTGAAACGGATATAGACATTGATATTGTTTACAGTACCATGAGTTGGCGCATCACGGTTAATTCGGTCAATACCTTCCCAGAATTTTCTTCTCTTTTCCAGATAAACATGTTGAGGGATAATTGCCCATGGAGTTAACCCTGCATTAGCAGGGATGATAGAGCCTGCTAAGAACTCTGACGGGACAACTTCATCACCGTTCATTACTCCATAATAAAAGAAACCGTCATCCGTGCTTTGGATAAGAGTAAATCCATTCTCATCATGAGCCCAGTTAAAATATTCATCACCAGTGACAAAGCATTCAAGCACACTCCCATTTGGTTGATGGAGTGTTGTAGGCATATTTTTCAAATAAGCAGCATATATACCAGAATAAATGAATAGCAACATGCAAAAAAATCTTCTCATCTCTGCTCCAAACTTATATTCTTACTACTGACTAGTAAGAAAATTGTTTGTATCATTATTTCATTAGGATACATTTTTTTACTAAGGTATAGCCACCAGCCTCTAATTTGTAAATGTACACTCCAGAAGGAAGGATTCCTGCATTGAATGTGGCTGTGTAATTCCCCTGAGGTTGTCTTTCATTCACCAACACGGCAACTTCCTCTCCCAATATATTAAATACCTTTAAACTCACAAGTCCTTCCACAGGAACCTCATACTTGATCTCAGTTACAGGATTGAAAGGGTTGGGATAATTTTGCTTAAGGGTAAACGTACCAGGAAGAATTTCCCCAACCGCTCTTGTTAAAACAATCGATGAAATATCTCCAGGAATTTCCAAAAATCCAGAACCATTCAACAGTAACTCAATGCCTTTTCCTGAATTAGTTAATATCCATTCTTCTCCATCAATTACATTGTAAGAGACAGGCAGAGTAGGCACCGTGCTCATTAGTTGAATTTCACCACCATCCCTACTGTACCTCCAATCACCAGAAAACCGTACATCGAAAGCTCCAGCCGGCGGTTTTGGAGGAAGGCTGTAGCTGAGTGAGCTTTCAGCCGGAATTTCCATCCCAAAATAAAGAGTTTGACCATTGAAAGTGAGCGTGCTGGCTCCTTCAAGATGGTTTATAGGTTCCCTGCTCTTTGCCCGCATGCCGGAAGAAATCGTAATGCTCCCCTCACCAGCGGAACGAACCCAATATCCCTGACCCGGTTCCAATTCAGTCACTTCAAAATAGCCCCCGGAAAATCCAAAAAACGTTCCGGGTATAATCAGTTCATCAGGATCAGAAATTGAGTTCACATCAACAACGGATGTAATTCCTGAAATTAGATTCCAATCTTCACTCAATTGAACGGTTAAAGAAGAAATAGGAGCGCCTGTAATGGTGTTTGATCCTTCGCTGTCAAACCGAAGCCAGTATCCATTTCCATGATCAAGAGTGCTTTCCTGGATATAACTGATTTCAAAACTATAAAGCGTTCCTTCAATAGCATCAGGGAATACCGTCAGATAGTAGGAATCTTCAACAATTATTGGCAGGCCCACCAGGTTCCAATCATTCAAATGTTCAACTGCGACACTTGCTTCTTCCTGTGAGGAACTGTATAAACCTGTTCGCTCATGGTTTCCACGGTACATATTCCACATCCCGGTTATATCGCCTGTTTCTTTCACATCAATACAATGAAGGCTTTCACCTCCTCCTACAAAAATTTCCAGATCGCCATCCAAATCCATATCAAATACCGATGCCGATCCCCTGATAAAGATTTCTGTATTGATTGGAAAATGAGAATAATTACTGCCATCCAAATGAAAACAGGTAATATTGCCAGATACAGTGGCAGAGATAATTTCGATGCTGCCATCGCTGTCTAAATCCGCGAATACCGGAGCTGAGACTACATTATCACCCAGATTGACAGGCCAGCCTTCAAGCGCATTCCCGTTTCCGTCAACAGCATAGAGATATTCGTCCGCCGACCCAAAGAAAATTGCCGTACCGTTCTCTGTTTCAGAAAAGCTGGCGGATCCTACGATATCACCACCGGTTTCAACCTGAAAAAGCAGGCTGCCATCACTATGTACCGCATAAAGGTTATCATCCCGGCTGCCCGCGAAAATAATCTTTTCACCATTTATTTCCAGAACGGATGGAGCAGTCCTGAAGTCGCCTGAAGCTTCAAATGGAAATCCATCTGCAACTGTTAAATCATCATAAATAAGCCAGAGATTTTCACTATCGGTTCCGCAGACAATATCCACTTTCCCATTCCCATTAAAATCTGCCAGGGCCACACCCCGCTGAATCTTTTCACCAAGCTCATAAGGGAATCCCGGAACGTTGGACCCATCCGGGTTGATCGCAAACAGTTTCCCGGGAGAGGAATACCCTCCGAAAATAATTTCCAAATCATCATCTCCGTCAATGTCTCCCAGTGCGGGAGTTCCCATCAGAAATTGATTTGCATTATAGTCAACCTGAACTGATCCATCTGCATTCAGTATAAAAAGGTGTTTGTTCTTTGAACCAATGATAATTTCAACATCTCCATCCCCTTCCAGGTCTGCCACTGCCGGTGATCCCCAAATATCATCACCAAGCTCAAAGGGAAATCCGGGTAATTCTATCCCATCGACAGAAACAACATGCAGCGCACCGCTGTAGGCGCCAAAAATAACTTCCATGGATCCATTTCCATTTACATCTGCAATGACCGGAGATGAATCAACCCGTCCACTGGCTTCAAAAGGCCAGTTTGCCTGATCCAGGCTCACTTCAAGGGCGAAATCAAACTCCCGATTGTAAATCATGGAATTTCCATCTAGATCTACGTATTCAGCTGTTAAATCAATTGTAAACACAACCTCACCAAGAGGAATATCCTGGTCAAGGATAATGTGGACTTCCCCGGACGAAATGCCCCCGCCTGCATTAATATTTCCAAAATCAACAACCGGATTCGGAATTGTAATGGGGCTGTCTGTTGAAATCACACCCACTACATTATCTGCATCAAGAGCGATGGATTCATTGGTTGTCATAAGGATTACATCCACTTCTTCCCCGGGATTTAACACGCCGTCATCATCATCATCTCCAAAAAAATCAATAAATTCACTGAAAAGAAACATGTAATTCTCTAGAGAAACATAAGCGAAATCTGCCTGTTTTACTTCTTTCGTGGGAATGTTCTGCACAATTGCAACAATACCAACATTTGAAACTACCCAGGATTCATCTATGGCGAACGACCCTGAGAATGACTGGGTTTCGCCCGCGTTAGAAATAGTAATATTATTGGATGAAACCCAATCCCGTGTTACAAACCTTGCGTCACCCCACTGTCCAACTGCTGTCCAGAATGAATAAATGTAATCTTCAAATAGAAAAACCTCCACCTTGTGATTTGCCGTTTGATAAGACGATTCCAAGGTAAGGGTGATATCATACATACCCATATCTCCTGATCCTCCTACGGAAATATCCAAAAGGAATGGTGTTTGATTTTGAGCCATTGAATTATAAATATTTAGGAATTGGTTGTACATGGGTTGCCAGTTTCCGTTTGGATAACCACCGACAGTTTCTACAATCCCGTTCCACTGTGTATGCGGAATTCCGCCTACCCCGTAAAACCCGGCTCGGGTACCATATTCCGGGATGATAAAAGAAGGATCTGGACTATAATTCGGACTGTGCCAGGCAATCGAAACAAGTGTATTGGGGTAATCTTCATGTAATTCGTTCAGTGCAAAACTTGCACTTGGGCAGTATGGTCAGGACAATCCCGTAAATTCTTCGACAAAAACTTTTTGTCCGGTTCTGCTGGCATCCTCAAGTATCATTTTCAATTCATCAATCTGATTGTAGTCTGATTGAAAAACTTCTGCTTCATTCGGATTCCCTGCTGAGAACGTTAACGAAATGATATAAATTAATCCCGAAAAAATCATCTTATTATTCATTGTGTATCCCTTTTTCTATTTCTTCGTTTGAATTTACTATGCAATTGTATCCTTTTTTATGATAATTCTTCCGTTTAATTGGTACTTAAAATTATTTCACCTGCCGCGCTAGACCGGATCCAGTACCCTTCCCCTGGTTCAAAAATTAGAGATTGGCTATATCCTTCACCAAAACTGTAAATTGTTCCGGGGATAATAATCCCTTCAGGATCGATTATATTTTCTACACTCAGTATCTCCGTAAGGCCCGAGATTATATTCCACCCTTCTTCCAGAGATATTTCCAACTCATTTAAATAAGTACCATTGGAAATTGACGATACTCCACTTTCAGGAAACCGAAGCCAATAACCAATTCCCGAAACTAAATTAGTTTCTTCCACATAACTATCGTGGAAACTAAATAGTGTTCCCTCCAATGCATCAGGAAAAAGTGTTAAATAAAATGAATCCTCTACAGTTAGAGGCAACCCAACTAAATTCCAACCCGATTGATGCTGAATGAGTACCTCAGCATCATAAATTTGATTATATAAAAATGAAAATGCATCTGATTGTATTTGTTCAAAAAATTCATTCGGACCGTTAAACCAATTCCCATTTACAGTTCCCCAATATTCATGGAGTTGCCCTTCTTCACCGTGGAACTCATTTTCTATTCCTA
>CAJXJG010000002.1 GCA_913054425.1 uncultured Fidelibacterota bacterium | reverse complement strand
GTTACCACAGCTGGATTTGCTTTTTCGGCCACATCCGCAAAAGCTTGACTAAACTGTTTTAAAATAGAATTTTGAGCAAAAGTCAGGGCTGTTATAATAAATATAATCCCAAAAACAATTTTTCGCATGTTATTCTCCTGATTTTTTGTTGATTGTATGAATAAAAAAGAAAAAAGTTTCAAAGCACCTAAAAAGCACTATCCGGATAATTAAATTCCTTTAGAAAAACTAAATACCCACCTGGAGAAATCAATAGAATCTTCATCTTCATTAGTAATGTTCAACCAGAACGGTGAATCGACCCGAAGATAGAAGGATTTACCAAACCAATTTTTTTTCAACCGAATCCCCAAACCGGCATTTGCCAGAAAATCCCCATCAAATCCGTTATCCCCTTGTATGAATTGACTTCCCCAGAGAAATCCCGCATCAACAAAACCGGCGAACTTAACATTAATTCCAAACAGCGATTGAGAATAATACACTTCCGCCGTATTTGTGATTATTGCTTCCGTCCCTGCATATCCTTTTCCGAAAAATCCGCGCAAGTTTGCGTCTCCTGCAAGATGATAATGTGACCGTAATTCGGGAATCCCGTAAAAACTGGACTCATCCCGCAAATATGGCTTAGAAAAAATATCACCAGATCCGGCACGTTCGATTGTATATCTTTCCTGGTTTGGCACACCCTCATCCCCAGACCAAATTTTTCCGATCGTCATCCGGTCAAGCATTCCGAATTTCTTCGCAGAAAATTCGGCATTCATTGTCACTGTGATCCGGCTAAAGGACCAATCAGATACATCATCAGGTGCTATAGTCATATCCAGTCCGGCTGATTTTGATCCAACTTGGATTTTGTATCTTCCAAACACCGTCCGTATCACACCCGGATCAAATAAATCCGTTCGGGAAGTATCCTTTGCATTTGAATGGAAAAATCCAAATGTCCAACTATGGAATGGCGGAACGGAATATTTTTTATTCCATTGACCATGAATGCGAACGGTGAACTGGTCTATCGCAATTTGATTATATCCATATAAATCCCACCACACTCCCGAAGTGGAATGAACCGGTTTTCGCCATAAAAAAACGGACCATGATAGTTTCTGTGATTCAAGACCATAGTTCAGTTTCAGATCAGTTCCTTCCCAGTGGCCGTAATCACGGGATAGGTGTAATCCGGGCATATACCCATCTAATTCGTGGTAATACAAAAGCGGAAACCAGCGCACCACATAGGCATCCCGCGGTTTGTAGAACATTCCCGGCCAACTAAACAGCCATTCATGTTTCAACCCGCCAGTTTGATTATTTCTACGGTCCAGGTCAACTGTCTGCCCATCCGGATCCAAAACTATTTTTTCAGGATTGTAAGGCACTGTAAAGACAAATGTATCCTTAAATCTCCAGAGATGATTTTTATACCACGTTTCATAGACTTTTCCATTTTTTAAAATCGAATGGATTTTCACCGGAAGAAATCTGTCTCCTTTCTGGCGGATATCCAACGACACTTCCCAATTTCCGTTTTCCAATTGTTTTTTCTTCCACCCGGTAACGGCATAATCTAAAAAAGCAGTATCGTGGAGCCATGGGTTAAAAAACCAACCTAAGTCCTGACCTGATACCTCTTCGACTGTTGTAATAAATTTTTCCTCGTTGACGTGTTGTAAATTCCACCGGGAAAAGTATGCCTGCAATGCTTTGTGGAATACTGAATCACCGAGGATATATTTTAATTCAACCAACATCAGGGATGGTTTTGTATACGCATTTTGCCGATAGGAAGAACCACTGCCAAAAAGATAGGATGAACGTGAAATTGGTTCATCAAATCCACTTGTTGCAAAACGTATGGCACTCCATTGTGCTCCGTCTAATCTTCTGGCATATCGCCACCATTTTTTTTGATAGTTTTTATAGTGAGACAAACTAAAATCATGACCAGTCGGAGGATACCTGTTTTCCAAATACCAGCGTGTCTGGAATGTGGTAAATCCTTCGTCCAGCCAGGCATCGTCTAACTCATTATTTGCCAGAATCCCATAAAACCAGATGTGCCCGATTTCATGCACGACAAGCCCTTCTGAATCACTACCGTTCATGATCAGCATGGGATATTCCATTCCACCGCCTTTAATTCTGTCAGTAGTTGTCACCTGCGGATAGGGATACATTCCGAATTTAGTTGATAACCATTCCAATGCGCGTTCGGATCGTTCACGAACAACTTTCGTCCATTTCTCCCCGTTGCTCTCATTGTACAATACATGCACATCAATTCCATTCCAGGAACCGTACTCATAAAGAAAAGTAGGAGAGGCAATCCAGGCAAAATCATGAACCTTTTCAGCATGAAAGGTGATAATTCTTCTTGCAGAAGAATCTGCATCAGTTTTGTTTTTCTGATATTTCTTTAGCCACTCATCGAATTTCTGAGATGTATCCACTTCTACCTTTTTCCATCCGGGGTCACCAGAAATAACCACACCGGTAGCTCCAATAATATAATTTTTCGGAAGATCAATAGTTACATCAAAAGTTCCAAATTCGCCATAAAATTCTCCTTCAGCATGGAAAGGATCGTTATGCCATCCTTTTTCATCGAACACAACCATTTTAGGATACCATTGAGCGGCATTATACTGATCATCAACATACCCTGCACGCTCAATCTGCTCTCCAACATGATGAGTCCAATCAATGTTAATTATCAAGGAATCACCGGTTACCAAAGGCTCAGGGAGTGATGCCGTCAAAATTGTATCATCAATTTCAAATAATTCAGAAATTTGATTATTTCCCATAGTGACTGTGAATGAATGAATTGATATCTCAGCTTTATACGGCGTAATATCTTTCAACATTGGTCCAATTCGACCTAATCTGCCATATTTCTGTTGAAACTCACGGTATTTTACGGATCCTTCCTGGAAAGCATTGGGATAAAGATGCAGGTATATTCGATCGAGATCATCTGGAGAATTATTGACATAAATAATGTGCGAAGTACCTCTCATTTCATGAGATTCAGGAACCAGTTTTACATTCATTGTGTAGTGAACAAATTGCTGCCAACTATCGTTTGAAGAACCATATAGGAAATAAATACAAATTATAAAAAAAAATGACGTCTTAAATAGAGACATCAAACAATGAAAGCAATCTCCTGTTTTCATAATTCCAACATTGTCAGAGATAGGGTTTTAAATCATTATAAAACACTCTTTCAGAACGGGGACCAATATAGGATTTGACAATATAGCCATCACGGTCTATTATAAATGTTGAAGGAACACCGGTAATTGGTCTGCCGGTAACCCGGCTATATTCATCAGTTAACATTAATGTTTCATCATTACCAATATCAGTTAAGACCAAATAATTAATTTTCCATCTTTCAACAAAATCTGAAATATTTTCCATCGATCCTGAACTTATAGTCACTCCCACGACCTCAAGTCCATCGCCATTATACTTTTCATGTAAATTAATCAAATCAGGGATTTCCATTCTACAAGGAGCACACCAGGTTCCCCAAAATGTGAGCAGAATAACTTTTCCAAGTAAATTATTCATGGTAATGGAAATTCCGTCAGTAGTAGATAATAAAAAGTCTGGCGCTTTTACAGCATCTGGCGGTCGAGGAGGCTGCTGTTTTCTAGATATCATTATTGTTTCATTTTTTCTTTTTCCGTCTGTCATTTTTTCCCCTTGACTACAGCCAAAGGACATAACTGTAATAATTATTAAAATGAGATGCTGAAAGCGATACATAATAATATTAATCATTTTAGATGCTGCAGATTTACTTTTCGTTTTCATCCGACAATACCTTTATCAAGAAAGTTCAGGAATTCTTCTAAATCTCTGGTTAAGCCAGGGAACGTTGCAATTACTTCATTTTGGGGATTTAAAAGTACATAAAAAGGTAAGGCAGCCGTTCCGAAACGATCAATCTCATACTGCTGTTTTTCCCTGTAATTTTCACCTCCATCAGTAAACAGGTGAACCAAAACCATCTTATTAAATCGGAGGATAACTTCTTTTTCGGTAAAAATATTCGCTTCCATCCAACGACAGTTCGTGCACGTATATCCAGTAAAATCAATAAAAACGGATTTCTCAGTTCCTACTGCTTCCTTTAATCCTTCATCAAGATTAGAATACCAATAAAAATTTTCCTCTTCAAATTTATCACCAATAATCACACCAGAATCTTTCTCCATTTTTGGTGGCAGATACGAATAAATCAACCCATGAATTGACCGACCTACAAGCCCTGTACTCAAATATAAACCAATAGTAAGAAAAAATAGACTCATGAGCAACCTGCCGACACCGATTGACTCTACTTTCGAATCATGAGGTAATTGTATTTTACCCAAAAGATAAATCCCGGTAATTAGTGCAATCACAGTCCACGTAGCAAGAACAACGGTATGGGTAAAAAATCCCCAATTCCACACGAGATCAGTATTACTCAGGAATTTAAGAGCTGCCGCAATTTCCATAAACCCCATGACTACCTTTACTGAATTCAACCATCCGCCAGATTGAGGCATTTTAGCAAGATACTGGGGAAACAGAGCGAGGAAAAAGAATGGGGTTGCAAAAGCTGTACTGAACACAACCATTCCCAAAACAGGCCAGAACCATTGTCCTTGAGATGCAGCGACAAGTAGTAGCCCAAGAAATTGTACTGTACAGGTAAAAGAAGTAAGAGTAAATGTGAGTGCCATGAATAAAGTTCCAATATATCCTCCCCGACTCTCCTGTTTTACAGTCATTTGTCGTAGCTTTTCAGGAAGCTGAATTTCATACATACCAAATAAAGACAGTGCAAAATAAATGAATAAAGAACCAATAAACAGGTTTACCCATGGATTTGCCGCTAACTGGTTTGCGCCCGATGCGCCTAAAAAGACAGCCAGTAAAAATCCAAGTATGCTGAATGTTGCAATAATTCCCATAGCATATACAGATGCTTGTTTTATTGGATTACGCCCTTCTAATTCTCCTTGATGGATGAAGTAAGAAACTGTAATTGGGATCATTGGAAAAACACAAGGAGTGAGCAAGGCTAAAAACCCCATGGACAGCGAAAGTAAGATAAATGATAATATCCCCTTTTGAATTGCAGCATCTAAATCAATATTAACATTAGCATTTCTCACTGACGCTAAAATCAAATCTGTTTTCCCACCTCGCGGAGATCCTTCCTCTACCATAATTTGAATAGAAAAAGTTTCTTTCTTTGGTGGATAGCACAAGGTACTGTTGCACACTTGATATAATATCGTTGCAGAAAGACTATGCTCACCCGGAAGTAAACCTGTGTGTAATAAAATCGGTATGGAAAAATTCACTTCATTTTCGTGGTAGGGAGTAATCATTCCAAATCCTTCGTCAAACTTAACGATTGGATCTGGTTCAGTAATTTTTCCAATTTTCTCAATTATTTCACCGGAAATGGAAATATTTGTTGCAGTGGGACCATCCGGAACATCGTGAACAGCATAGATGTGCCATCCGCTATCCATCTTAGCAACAAATGTGATATTGACGACTTCTCCTGCACGGGCAGGAAGAACTCCCCCTGTTTTAATTGATATCGGATTTTGAAATTGGGCTAATCCCATCCCTGAGAATATCCAAATACAAAGCAGTACTCTGAATAAATATTTTTTCATTTTTTGGTTTAATTCGTAAAGTTATTAAAAACCATCTAAAAAGTTAATTTATAATGTCTTCTGATCAAACCATCGTTTAAAACGGTTAGACCAGCTATTCGATTTTGAGAACTTACTAATTATATCTGGAAGTTGTTCATTTGCGGCACTAATTCCATTAGTTAAAAATTTATCAAATAAATTAAAATGGGACCAATGATCGTTCATAATATCAGGTTTTATTACAATATCAGCTTCCTTTAATAGATTATCCAAAAGTTTTGTATATCCAACCAGCTCTGACCTTTGAAGAATCTCAAATATGTTTAAATCAGCTAAATCGGGAACGATTTTCCTTTTGACGTCAACTGCGATTGTAAAATCTACCAGGGGTTTTAAAATTGAGACTGGATTAGGCAGCCCTACACCACCATCGACAATTATTTTATTATCTTGAAAAGTAGGCTCCACATAGCCCGGGATTGAACTGCTTCGAACAACTGCCTCGAGTAAATCCCCTGAAGAATACACTTGAATTTCACCTGTTTGAATATCTGTTGCAGTGACCTGAAGAGGAATTTTCAATTCTTCAAATGTCTTCACTGGCAATAAGAAATTAAAAGCTGTTTTTAGACGCTCTTTTTTGATGATAAACGTTTTATTCAATGACATGATAAAGACAAATTGATCGTGGACTTTTTTTGCTATCTGACTAATAGGTGAATGGGGATCGCTACCCTTCACCATCCGTTCAGTTCCTAAACCTTTAAACATTTTACTTTCCAAAAATTCTCTGAACCGCTTTTCAATCCATTGCGGATCCTCTTTCGCGGCGTACATCGCTCCTATAACCGCTCCTGCGCTGGTCCCTACAATGCGGTCAACCTGTATATTCTCACTGTGCAGTACCTGCAGTACACCAATGTGAGCAGCTCCCCGGGCACCTCCACCACCAAGCGCTATGCCGATGGTTTGTTTTCCCTTTTTCAACATTGGAAAAAGTTTATTTTTTCAGAGATATCTTTTTGATCAATACATCATGAACAGGCCAATCTGGCATTCCTGCACGAGTTCCGGTCTTCACCATCTTGATTTGATTGATGACATCCATTCCGGTAACAACCTTTCCAAATACAGCATAACCAGGAGAAGAGGAAGAAAGATATAATGAGTCTGTTCTGGTAGAAGAATAATTCAAAAAGCTATTATCTTTTAGATTTATAAAAAATTGGTTCGTGGCGCTGTCAGGAATATTTGTCCTCGCCATGGCGATAGTACCCAAATCGTTTGTTAAGCCGTTTTTTGATTCCAACACAATAGGTGGGTTGGTAGGTTTCTTATTTCCATCCGGTGTAAAACCACCACCTTGAACCATGAACCCATCGATTACACGATGAAATATTGTACTATCATAAGCTCCTGATGCTACATAACTTAAAAAATTCTCTACCGTAACGGGTGCTTTATCTTCATCCAGTTCAATCTCGATAGATCCCATGGAGGTTTCCATGATCACTACAATACCATTTGCTTTATTCTTTATTTTTTGCACCATTTCTCCTTCTTCTGAATCATGCCCTGTTTTGGTTGCATCCTTCTCTCCATCCTTTTGCTGTGAATATCCATTATTCATAAACAAAATGATAAACACAAGTCCTATTACTTTTCTCATTATAGAATCTCCATTTTCGTTGATTAAATCTATTTTCCCGTGCGACCCCTTTGAGTCAGAGGAATACCCTGTTTACATTGAGGACAATCTTCTTGTTCCCATGATTCAATGATTTCTGAATAAATCGCATAGGTAGTAATTCCAAAATTCACATCTCCGCCGGTACGATCATACATGACTGCAATACCCACAATTACCGCTCCCATAGATTTTACTAATTCAATAAGTTCGAATAAAGAACCTCCGGTTGTCACCACATCATCAACCAAGAGAACACGCTGACCCTTTTCCAGGTAAAACCCGCGGCGAAAAGTAATCTGCTCCTCAACTCGCTCTGAAAAAATACCTCTGGTATTCAAATTTTTTCCAACTTCATAAGCCAGGATGATTCCACCCGTCGCTGCGCCTACAACGATATCCACATTTTCATTCTTGAAATGATCCGCCATTGATGCACACACTGCTTCCACAACATCCGGCTGGCAAAGTAGTGCAAACTTTTCGAAATATTTATCACTGTGACGGCCGCTTGTCAGCAAAAAATGACCATCCAGCAATGCGCCGGTAGTACGGAAACTTTTTATTAACTCTTCACCTGTCATTAAGAATTGCCCTCATTTTCGTTACGTAGCTTTCTGAAACGTTTCTGATTGCATTTTCACTCATATCACCTGCAAAGCAAATACCACGGGAAATATTAATCAAAGCCACTCCGTTCGTATTCCCATAACTGATACTTTTTGCCAGATCCCCTCCCTGAGCACCGATTCCTGGCAGCAGCAATGGTAAGTCCGGAGCAAGATCCCGGACATGCTGAATTTCCTTGGGAACCGTTGCACCGACAACCAGACCGACATTATCATTTTCGTTCAACTCAACAGCCAACTGTGCAACGATTTCGTACAAAATACCAGTGGTTGTTTTTTGGTTCTGCAGTTCACCTGCGGTAGGATTAGAGGTTCTACACAGGATAAATGCACCCTTTTCCGGTTGAGAGATGAAGGGACGAATTGCATCGGAACCCATGTATGGATTCACTGTAACCGCATCGAACCCAAAGTGATTGAATACACTTTTTGCATATTGCTTTGCAGAATTCCCGATGTCTCCTCTTTTCGCATCAGCAATTAAAATGTGTTTATTTCCAATGTAATCCAAGGTTTCTTCAAGCCATTCAAACCCTTTGCTTCCCCAGCGTTCAAAAAAACCAAGATTTGGCTTATACGCAACAGCCAAATTCCTGGTAGCGTCAATAACCTTTTTAGTGTGAGCCTTCAAAAAATCAAGACCTAGATCGGCATCCGGGAATGCTTCAGCAGAAATATCCAGCCCCACACACAAGTGTGAATTCTTTTCAAGAATCCATTCTTCCAAATGTGAATTGAAAGATTTCATAAAAATAATTTACCGCCATATTTCCACAGGAGACACAGAGAAAAATATTTTTATCCACGCAATTCGGGGGAAAATTGCATTTTTATTCAAGTTTCAAGTTACCCTGATTTAATCCGTCGTTGTAGATTTCATTTGTGAATCAACTGTCTTTTAGTACTGAATCTAAATCTAAAACCCGGGTTATTGCCTCAAGCGGAGTATTCCAAATTGAACTGCTCGAACATGTTGGTCAAAATGATTATCCCATTCTAATAGAAATTTCTAAACATCTTAAAAGTCAGTTTGGAGAAAAAGCAGTCCTTACAAAAACAACTATACAAAAATACTTTAATAAACCGGGTTCCTTACCCTTCATTGTCCGCTACCGGGGAGAAATCATTGGTTACATTATCGGAGTTCCCCTTGAAGAGTTGAGTCACGAACCTTGGGCACGTCTTGATGAAAATTTTGGAAAAGAGAATACCCTTTATACTTATGCTTTTTTAATCATGGCCCAATATAAGAATAATGGATACGCGAAAATGTTGAAGCGCGTGTACCTGAGCTGGGCTAAAAAACGTCTAACAATTCGCTACGTTACGGGACACGTCATACTAGGAGTTTCCTCCCGGTTTTCTGGAGAAATCAAAATTGTAAACCGGGTAGACAATTGGCAGGATACTGGTAAAACGTTCGAATACTACCGGCGGGATTTAGATCCAAATAAGTCTCAACTGCAGAAAAATAATCCCCCGCTGGTAGAAAAAGTTTAATACTTTTTCTTTGTAATCAAACTCACAACCACCAGGCTGAAAACCGATATAAAAATTGCGGGGAGTACCTCATCAACATTTGAATATATTTGTACCGGAACCCAATTCTGAATAAAACCGGCTTCCTTCCATGCCAGGGTCATTAAAGTCCCGGAAATGATCGATACAATCGCACCCTCTTTAGTTGCTCCTTTCCAGAACAGCGCTGCCACTAACGAGGGTGTAATGGCTGCACCATAGATTGTATAGGCATAAAGCGCTTTTTCAAAAAACCCGGTTGATTCAGAAAATTTCAATGAAACAACGTATGCTATAATACCAAGCCCAAGCACCAACAGGCGACTCAGTAAAACGATTTTCGTCTCACTGGCTTTTGGATTGATATAAATCTGGTAAACATCACGCATGAGTGTAGTTGCGGGTACCAGCAGGTAGGAATCAGCAGTGGAAATAATAATACCAACTATGGTTGTCATCATGATGGCGCCTAAAAATGGTGGTAAAAACCTGTGGGCAGCAAAAATTAACACATGTTTTCCTACTTCCGCATCAGGAATCATGCTTGAACTCACCCAGGCTGAAGCGATGATGAGTATTTCTACCGCCAGTACTGCAAAAATAAGTACCTTTGTTGCAAATTTTGCTCCTTCCGCATTTTTACTGGCAAAAAAGCGCTGATACATGTTGGCATCCCCCAAGACCAGTAAAAACGGCGGTAAACAGAAATTGAGAACATCCATGGGAGAGTATACACCAAAAAATTGCATGTGCTCGGGTTTTCCCATATTGACAAAAGCTGTTTCCATCCCGCTCCACCCACCAGCTTTTACCCAGAGAATCGGGAAGGCGATGAGCAGCGAAAGAGTCATAATGATACCGTTTGCCACATCTGTGTAGGCAACGCTGAATAATCCTGCCAGCATAGTGTAAGCTATTATAAACACCGCAGCAATAATTGTAGCTGTTCCTGATGAGATCAGGGAATGACCGGACTCATCGGTGAGAACTGTTTCAATTACTGCACCGCCGGCGTTAAACTGGTAACTAACGATTACCATATATGCCAGCACCAAGGCAATGACACTCAATAACCGGGCAACAGAACCATATCGTTCTCCAATGATCTCAGGCACAGTAAATTTTTCAAACGTGCGAACGCGTCCCGCAATTTGTGTAAGCAGGATTATTCCTAAGGTTCCGCCAATAGGAAGGATCAAAGCTGCCAAACCGGTTGAATAGGTTTCTCCAGCATTCCCCAGGATTGAGCCCGTACCAATCCAAGTTGCCAACATCGTACCAACTAAAATCCAGGGAGTAAGACTTCGTCCAGCAACTGAAAAATCCATTTGGGTCTTCACATGGCTGGATTTGTAGATTCCCACACCTATTAACAGAAATAAATAAATCGAAATGATTGTAAGGTAAAGCATTTTATTCCTCTAGGTTTATTAATAGCATTTTGATTCTCTACCTTTTAAATTATTGTGTCAGCACCCGGTAAAAATTAGGATGATTTCGGTTAAAACCGTTAGTATTTATTCAAATAGGATTGTAATCTTACACCAACTATTCTCGATTTTCTATGGTATCCATGAAACGAACACCGCCAAAACCCTTCATCTTTGCCCTGGCTCTATTCATAAGCTGTTCATCGGATGCGGGATCGCAGTCAAGTACAAAACATTCAAGTAAACATATGAACAGACTTTCTCAAGAATCCAGTCCTTATTTACTACAGCACGCTGATAATCCCGTAGATTGGTATCCATGGGGTGAAGAAGCCTTTCGTGAAGCAAGAAAACGTGACAAGCCAATCTTCTTATCCATTGGGTATTCCACCTGTCACTGGTGCCATGTGATGGAACACGAATCATTTGAGGATGAAGAAGTAGCGCAACTCATGAACGATAATTTTGTTTGTATTAAAGTTGATCGGGAAGAACTGCCGGAGATTGATCATGTTTATATGTCAGTATGCCAGGCAATGACCGGAAGAGGAGGCTGGCCCCTGACAATTGTAATGACCCCCAGTAAAGAACCATTTTTTGCCGGAACATATTTCCCAAAATCCGGACAGGGCAACCGTCCGGGCATGATGCAATTAATACCATTCCTGGCTGACGCCTGGAAAAATCGAAAACTGGAACTTTCGGATAGTATAAATAAAATAAAGCGCTACCTTGACCAAGCTAATTCAAAATCCGGGGGAGAATCTTTAACTCCTGAAATACTCACTAAAACTTTTATTGCGTTCACAAATTCATTCGATTCAGCTATGGGCGGATTTGGGAGAGCGCCAAAATTTCCTTCACCCCATAATCTCCTTTTTCTCCTGCGATACTATCACATGACAAAAAATAAAGAAGCGTTAACCATGGTGGAGACAACACTCCAAAATATGAGGAAGGGAGGAATCTGGGATCACATCGGATTTGGTTTTCATCGCTACTCAACGGATAAGAGATGGCTCCTTCCCCACTTTGAAAAAATGCTCTACGACCAGGCAATGATCTCTATGGCTTACCTGGAAGCTTTTCAGATTACCGGTAAGGAAGAATATGGAAGGACAGTCAGGGAGATCTACACCTACGTACTCAGGGATATGACCAGTCCTGACGGGGGGTTTTTCTCTGCTGAAGATGCGGACAGCGAAGGAGAAGAAGGAAAATTTTACTTATGGACAACTGATGAAGTCAAATCCATATTGGGAGTGGAAGCAAGTGCAAAGTTTAATCTCCTGCTGAATATAAGGCCCGAAGGTAATTTTCGTGATGAAGCCGGCAGCCAGAAGACGGCACGAAATATCCCTCATATCATAACCCCGATTGAAGAAGTTGACCTTGATTTTATGGAAAAACACAGAAAAACCCTTTTTGAGGTACGGGAGGAACGCATTCATCCTCTTAAAGACGACAAGATACTCACGGATTGGAATGGACTCATGATCGCATCCCTGGCAAAAGGTTCGGTTGCCTTGAATTCCCCGGAATATTACAACGCTGCTAAAAAAGGGGCGGATTTTATTTTGAAGAATCTCCGGCTAAAAGACGGACGTTTATTGAAGCGCTATCGCCAGGAGAATGCAGGACTTCAGGCTCACCTGGATGATTATGTGTTTGTCATCTGGGGGCTGCTTGAACTGTATGAAGCCGGGTTCGAGGAAGTGTATCTCCAGGAAGCATTAAACCTTTCTAATGTATTAGTAAATAATTTCTGGGATGAAGCAGACGGCGGATTCTTTTTGGGAAGTAAAAATGCTGAAAAGCTGATCACCCGTGCAAAAACAGGTTATGACGGAGCTATTCCCTCTGGGAACTCCATTGCCGTTGGTCTATTACACCGCCTGGCACGGATTACAGGGGACATGAAATGGGCTGGGATGGCAGAGACAATCCTGAAAATATTTTCAAAAGATATTGAAAGATCATCAAGAGGGTTTTCTGCCATGTTGCTGGGCTATATATTCGAAACAGATTCCCCAAAAGAAATAGTCATTGTAGGAAATTCAAACCAGGAGGAATCAATGCAATTTCTCACTGCTGTTAATTCATACTATGAACCGAACAAAATTATTCTATTCAAGGATATGTCAAATAAAAATTCTGTTCTTTCCACCCTTGCGCCATGGACAGAATCCCAGACAACCCTGGGAGGAAAAGCGACAGCGTATATTTGTGAAAATTTTTCCTGTAAACTTCCTACCACCGATCTTTCCAAAACAATGGACTTAATCAAAAATTGATTGGTATCCAAATCGTTAAACTGTATTTCAATTTGAAGGAATAGTACACAAATGTTTAAACTGAAACTTCATTGGCAGGTTTTTATTGCCATGTCCCTGGGTATAGCATTCGCCCTTATTATGGGCGAAAAATCAACGATAGTAGCACCTCTAGGAACCATTTTTATGCGCCTGTTGAAAATGATCATTGTTCCGCTCATCATTTTTTCCATCACCAGCGGGGTGGCAAGTCTTGGCGACAGTAAAACCCTCGGACGAATGGGTGCAAAAACGTTCGGTTATTATTTTTTAACATCCATCCTTGCCATTCTGGTGGGGCTGACTCTCACCAACCTTATCAAGCCGGGAGTTGGGATTGAACTTTCAGGTATAGGCGGAGATTTTGATCCCGCTACCTTGCACAAACCTGATTCCCTGGGGGGAATCTTGATTCGCATGATTCCCCTGAATCCAATCAGGGCGGCGGTGGAAGGAGATATGCTCGGTATAATTTTCTGGTCCATTCTTTTCGGCTTTTCCATTACCCGTCTTTCCGGGAAACCGCAGGAATTTTTGACCAATTTTTTTGACTACGGTTTCAAAGCCATGATGAAACTGACACAGGGAATTATTGCCCTCCTCCCTATTGGCGTTTTCGGGCTCATCACAACGGCAGTTGCAAATTCAGGTTTGGATATTTTCAAAGCTGTGGGGAAATATATGATCACCATAACCATCGGGCTCTCAATTCATTTCCTGGTTATTCTACCACTGATATTTTTCATCTTTACAAAGATCAATCCCATAAAACACTGGAAAGCCATGGCTTCCGCTTTTGCCACAGCGTTTTCAACCAGTTCTTCCGGTGCAACACTTCCGGTCACAATCAATTGTGTGGAAAATAATGTGGGGGTATCAAACCGTACCACCAGTTTTGTCTTGCCATTGGGAGCAACCATCAACATGGACGGCACTGCCCTGTACGAATGCGCTGGTGTTCTGTTCATTTCCCAGGCGCTGGGAATTGATCTTTCCATTTCACAGCAGGTCGTGGTTGTCCTTATCGCTTTCCTGGCTTCTGTAGGCGCGGCGGCGATTCCTTCAGCAGGACTGGTGATGATTTTTATCGTTTTGGATGCTGTGGGCTTGGGCAACCATCCCGGAGCAGCAGTCATTGTTGGAACCATGCTTGCCGTTGATCGCCCCCTGGATATGTTCCGCACCATGGTGAACGTTACCAGCGACAGTATTGGCGCAGTGATTGTAGCAAAAAGCGAAGGTGAGACCAACTTATATTCGGAGAAATAATTGGGATTATTTAAAAAATATAATAAACCAAATAAAACACAAGCCTAACCCTCACTCCACCGGACGGCTAAACTTGTGCGGTAAATTTGAGATTTGAGTAAAAAATGAAGATTTTAGTAATAACAAAAGTTAGTGGATTGAATTCGCCGTCCTCCGGTGAGTTTATTCGTTAAACTAATAAGATATTCCTAGTTTGAAAAAGCCGGAGAAGTACGTAATTTCATCAAGGTTTATTGACAATTCCTGTTTCGGGATCTGTTAATTCAGGATCTTCAGTATCAAAATCTTGGAAGCTGTACTCCGAATGCAAAAAACGGGCCTTTCCGCAAACTAGCGGATGAAGGAAGTTTGCTGTATTCGGGAGGCATCCCAACATGTAAATAGCGGTCCTGAATAACTGCCTGAAACAGGTTAAGAAAGCCCTCCAAAACTAGAGGGCTTTCTTTTTATTGTCTTATTTTTCAGTGGAGAGAATTATCTGGTTAATTCGCTGAGGAGACCCGCGAATTTTCAACCGAATGCCATCATCATCATACGACCGCTCCAACACCTCAACCCCTTCCTGGGCAACAGCAAGTTCTCTTCCTTGCTCAAATGAAAAAAATACGTTCACAGTCTGAGAGGTTTCATCCATGACCCTGGTAATATTTTTCATCAACTGGTCAATCCGTAGTTGGCTGCGTGCGGATATCAGTATTCCCTCAGGGAAAATTCGCTTCAAGTAGGCCATCCTTGCGCTTCCATGAATCAAATCAATTTTGTTAAGCACTAATAAAGTTTTATGTTTGTCTGCTTTGAGTTCCTCCAAAACAGTATGAATTGTTTCAAGGTGTTCCATGACCTGTTGGGAAGATGCATCCAGCACAATCAGAATCAGGTCCCCGTCAATAACTTCTTTCAGGGTACTGCGAAAACTTGCTACCAGGTGATGGGGAAGTTTTCGGATAAACCCAACTGTATCGCTCAAAAGAAATTTTTGAGTACCATTGAATGAAACGGATCGAATTGTTGTGTCCAAAGTGGCAAATAATTGGTCCTGTATAAAAACTTCCTCTCCGGTGAGCGCCTGCATGAGTGTTGATTTTCCTGCGTTTGTATAGCCAACTATGGCAACCTTGAATAGATCTTTCCGTCGTTTCCCCTGTGTAACCCGTTCCCTATCTATCCGTTTGAGTTCCTTTTTCAACTTTCCAATCCGTTGCCGAACGAGTCTTCGGTCTACTTCGATTTGTGTCTCACCAGCACCGGCGCGGGTTCCGATCCCGCCCATCTGCCGCTCCAGATGTGTCCACATCCGGGTGAGCCGGGGAAGAATATATTGAAGGTGAGCTAATTCGACCTGTGTCTTGGCTTCCTTGGTTTTTGCATGTTTCCTGAATATATCCAGGATCAAAGCGCTTCGATCAATAACCTTCAGATTATCAGCAAGCTTTTGGAAATTCTTTGTCTGGGCTGGACTTAAATCATCATCAAAAATCAGTAAATTGGCATCTAATTCTTTGGCCTGCCGAACAATCTGCTCAGCTTTTCCCTTACCAATAAAAAAAGCAGGGTTTATCTTTGATACCTTCTGGGTGACTCTCCCTACAACTTCAGCACCTGCTGTTTCAGAAAGGAGTTCCATCTCATCTAAATGTTCAGCAACAGATTGTTCATCATTTTTACCGAATATTGCTCCGACTAAAATCGCCCTTTCCAATTTTCCTGTTTCAAAAGACACAGTTATTCAACTCCATTTTTCATGCTTGCCGGTTTTACTTTGCCAATTATTGTTTCAAGGAAAAGAAGAATAATTGCTAAGATGAGAAAAGTTCGCCATAATGATTTTCCATAACGGACATTCTGAAGTTCCTTTGATAAATTCTTTGTAGGATCAATCCAGATCGCCTGACCTGAGGGAAGATTGTTCAAAACCTCAGTTTTGGCAGCCCGCCTGGAGGGATATTCTAACGGAGATAAAAGTGCGGAAAAGGACGTATAGGGATATTCGTCTGATAACACATCATAAGATCCTATTTCACTTGTCTGGTTGATTTTCAATGATTCGGTGTTAAAATCCGGAATTAACAGAATGGTTTTACCCGAAGGTGTTTTCAGAGACCATTGAGAATTCATATGTTCCTGATCAATGGAAACAATTTTTTCTTCATCCACAAAAACCGGTTTTGTATTGAATTCATCAGTAGCAAGGAGGAGTAAAATCCTGTGGAGTAAAGGTACCATAAGTCCTCGTACAGGAAGATCATTCCACGTTAAATCCATCAGGGAAGTAAAGTAATAGATTCTCCCTCCATTGGAAGAAAATTCAAGCAAGAATGGATGATCGTTATTCAAAACTAGAATTTCATTCTGATTCTCTCGGGGGATAGACTCCAGATAACTGAATACCTGTGGTAATTCACGGTTTAAATCCCTTAATTCTAATTCAGCGAGAATGGGGTGATCGACCTGAGCTGGAATCACGGAAAAATATCCTTCTCCACCCAACTTATGGAGATCTTTAAACTCGGGAAGCTTCAATGCAGTAATAGCATGAAGTGATAATTTTTCGGTCTGCTTGTCTCCTGCAAACCAGATTACTCCACCACCCCGGTGAAGGAAGGATTGTATATCTTCTACGGCCTTATCTGATAAATTACCGGGATTATGAAGGATTAAAACATCCGTTTCATCCAAGTACAATCTTTCCGGATCAGGGTCTACTCGAGAATCAAGCATCAAAAATCCCGCTCGATCATCAATTGAAGATAATCCCATTTCCAAAAGATACATTTCCTCAGCAGTTTGGCCCACCAATGTGCAGGAAATTTGTTCCGGAATAGACAGTTCAAAGGTCCATGCATTATCAAATGCAAAATCATCCTCCAGCAATTCAATCCGTCCTTTAATCAGCCCGCTTTTTCCGGGATATGCCTGAAACATAAACTCTTTTGACTGGGCAGGCTGAAAGGATGAAACAACTTGTCCAAGACGTTCTGCATTCAAGAATAATTCCACAGGATGATTTCTTTTATCCAGAGTACCATCGTTTATAATTTTCGTATTTAACTTCAGGAGATGATTCGGCAGCCGAATCTGGCTTACAGCGGACACTTGACGGATGGATAAATTATCCTTGGGTTTCTCCTGCCCAAGGCAGTAAAACCTCCATTGCGGACGGGTAGTATCCGCACTCATTTCGGTTAACCAGGATTCTGGTTCCGGTAAAGACTGAATGTCGCTCAATATAAAACATTCTCTGTTCGGTTCATTCACATTAAGACTTTGCAATACGGAATTCACTGTACCCCATAAATGATCTGTAGAATATGTCTGGGGAATGGTCTCGACATCATACTGAAGTGATGTATTTCCCGGTTTTCCATTGAACACACGTTTGACCGGGTTGGTTTGATAAACTTCTACCGTTGTCTGTCCTTCAAAGGAATTTACAATTTTCAAGACAGATCCTTTGGCGTTTTCCAATAGAGAAATTCCATTTGATACAAGAGACATACTGGCAGAATTATCTACAAAAATTATTACCCTGGTTTCCTTCTCTGCTGCCATCCAACCGGGTACAAACCCCTTCTGTACCGGACGGGCAACCATCAGGATCAGGCAAACGATCACTAATATCCTGATCAAAACTAAAAGCAATTGTCTCAATTTCAGTCGTCTAATGGTTTTATGCTCTAGTTCTTTGATGAAGTACAAGGTGCTGAATTCTATATCACGTGTGTGCCTTAAACTAAGTAGATGAATAATAATTGGAATTGATGCTGCAGCCAATCCCCATAGAATAGTAGGAGATAAAAATGTCATACGTCCAGAGAACTTAAAAACATCATTATTGTTCCGGAAAATATTGGAATCCGTACATTGTCATCCACCGGAAAAGGAACAAGCTCAGCAATCATGGCGGAAACAGCTCCCCCTGTTCTGACCCAAAAGGAAATCTCCGGAAAAAAGGCAGCTACGATTAAACAAACAACCAATCCCGCTAAGGTGCCTTCAACTGTTTTATTCCAGATGCGAATCCTTCCAAATTGAGATCCAATTATCCCAGCGGTTGTATCGCCTAACCCCATAAATAAAAGCGCAAGAATTGCTATTTCTTTTTGAAAGAACGCTACAGTCAAAAAAGACCCTATTACCACCCAGGTCGCTCCCGTTAGTTGCCCATCTAGCTCGTGGGTTCGAAGCATAAAATTAAATGTTTTTTTGAAAAAAGTATTTAACCAACTAATACGGGTCCTAGAGAAATCTACTAAGATAAATAAAACCGACAGACAGAATAAAATGATTAACATGTGGAATTTGAAAGGAAAAATAAATAAATAACCCACCGGAATAATAACGTTTGTTACATGAATCAGTTTTCGGGAAATTTCACCTTTGCTGATCATACCAACTTATTTATTCATCATTTGATTAAAAATATCATTTAAATTAAGCACGCTTACCGTAACCTCAATTTTTTTAGGGTTTTCAAGAACTGTCCCTTCCTTAATAGACTGATCCAATACCGTAAATGGAATCAGATCTTCATTTTGTTCGTAGGATACCTTTCCCAGCTTCAATCCAGCTTGCTCTAATTCAAATTCAGCTTTTTCCTGGCTGAGCCCAAAGAGATTAGGAACCTGGAAAAAATTTGGCGGCATACCCTTACTAATGGTTAAATGTACACCCCACCCCTTCTTTAGAAAATCATTTCCCTTTGGTGACTGCCAGGCAACCGTCCCTTTGGGATAGGCAGGATTGTACTCTGTGTATATCGTGTCTATGACTAAACCTAATTGATGAAGCATGATTCCAGCGCTTCTATGCGAATGACCTATAAGATTTGGAACCGAAACCATTTTCTCCGGCTGAGCAATTTTTAGCCTTACCGTTCGCCCCGGTTTCACGCGAGAATCCGGTTGCGGGAATTGATCAATGATAAAATTAGGAGATACAAGATTAGTTAACATTGTATCCTCTATAATTCCTTTAAAACCTTCAGAATGAAGACGGGACAGAGCAACTGTCAAAGGAAGATCTTTCACATCTATCAAATTCCTTGTTTGGCTAAACCTGACATAGGCAGGCATCAAAAGCGTTTCCATGATCAATAGAATAATACAGAAAAAAATGAAAATGACAATTACAAAATGAAATAGTTTTTTCATGACATAAGATATATGGTTGTCAGGTTCCTAACCGATCTCCCTCCTTAATAGAAGTTCCTCGCAGAAACTCTTGGATATCCATCTGATTTTTCCCCTCCCGCTGAAGAGATAAAATGGATAACCCACCCTCACCGGTCTGAACCAATAATTTCGTCTTTGTTCGCTCAATCACTGTAGCTGGTGCTGATTTATGAGTACCATTTTCTGTTGAGGCATGAAATATTTTTAACCATTTACTTTCCAAAGTTGTATGGGCTACCGGTTTTGGATTAAGTCCTCGAATCCTGTTAGCGATATTCACAGCATTATCTTTCCAGTTGATAATCCGTTCTGCAGATTGAATCTTCGGAGCTGTAGTTGCAATTGAATTATCCTGTACCATAGGAATAATATTTTTTCCCAGAAAATTTTTAATAGTTTTTAACAACAGGTCTGATCCAATCAGACTCATTTTTTCAGATAAGATTCCATATGTATCATCCGGTTGGATTTTTACTATTTTCTGATGTAAAATATCACCCGTATCCACCGATGGCTTTAACAGAAAGGTTGTCAACCCTGTCATCTTATCCCCATTCATAATTGCCCTCTGAATTGGAGCAGCGCCACGATATGCAGGGAGCAGCGAACCGTGTAAATTCACTGAACCAATTGACGGTATTTCAAGTAATATTTTGGGGAGAATTCGGTAAGCCACAATTACAAATAATTCTGGGGTCAGTTTTTTTAGCTGATTTATCAATGCAGGGGCATCTAACAAACCTGCATGAATTACCGGGATGTTCAATTCACTTGCTTGAGCGTCAATTGAAGAGCGCCGTTCTTTATTACCCCTGCCCATTTGCTTCGGTGGATTTGTCATCACTGCGGTCACATCATAGTCAGATTGCACCAGACATTTCAGGCTTGGAACAGCAAATTCCGGATTACCCATAAAAATAATACGCATAGTTATTATACTTTAGAAAAGAACTGATAAGACAGAATATGCAGCAGGGTCCTAATTTCTTTTGAGCTTACAACTTTGTATTGAAAAAAAATGAATATTAAAGGACAATTCCCTGATTTTTTTTCCTCGCTTTTGATTCCTTTACTGAATTCTGCTCAATCGCTTTAAGGTCTTTTTTATACTGCATTTTCACCAGATCACTTAAACGGTCAACGATAAAGATTCCGTTCAAATGATCCATTTCATGCTGAATTGCACGCGCTAATAGACCATTAAATTCTTTTTTCTTTTGGGAACCTTCCAATGAGTAATATTGAAGTGTAATAAATTCGGATCGTTTTAGTTCCACCTGAATACCCGGGATGGATAAACATCCTTCAACAGATATACATTCACCTTTTTTTTCAAGAATATTACTGTTAATAAAAATTCGTGGTTGCTCGGTTTCATCTGTGTGGCTGATATCAATCACAAACAGATTTAAATCCTCTCCAATTTGGTTTGCAGCTAATCCTATTCCATCTTCTTCATACATAGTATCAAACATATCCTCTACCAGGTTTGACACTTTTATAAAATCGTCTACATTTCTACAGCGCGTACGGAGGAACGGGTTCCCATACTTGAGAATATCCCTGACTGCCATCAGGTTTTTCCATCAATCGTTGTAATTTCATCCGGCGAAATATTTTTTGATAAACCGGCAACTGCTGAACGATTCACGGAAATATCCATATTTTTTCCAACCTTCAGAATAAGAATTGTCCCCTTCTGTTTGAAACCAACCACCGATCCATGAACTCCGCCAATTGTAATAACCTTATCTCCCTTTTGAAGAGATTGAATCATATTTTGTTTTTCTTTCTGGCGTTTTGTCTGGGGACGAATCATCAGGAAATAAATGATGAACATGATCAGAATAAATGGTAGAAATGCAGCGATTCCACCATTTTGCTGTCCGCCACCGGATAATGCATATATTATTTCCAATTGTAACTCCTTTAAATTAAGATGAAAATTACCGATGTTCGCACCGAATGACAAGATAATCAGTTTTGAATTCTGCTTGAGTTAACGGATTATCATTATTAATCTATAAGTATGATAATCATCACTTCAACACTTTCTATTGATGAAAATGAACTCCATTTCGATTTTATCCGTTCCTCCGGTCCGGGTGGCCAAAATGTGAATAAATCCTCAACTGCTGTCCAACTTCGGTTCGATGTAGTCAATTCTACATCCCTACCTGAAGACGTAAAAAAACGACTGATTCAAATCTCAGGAAAAAAAATAACAGATAATGGAATACTGATTATCGATGCCCGTCGTCATCGTACGCAGGTTAGAAACAGAGATGATTCAGTTAAGCGTTTAGTCACCCTTATTAAACGAGCCGCACAAAAATCAAAACCACGAAAAAAAACGACCCCCCCCGTTAGATCTAAAGAAAAGCGATTAAAAAATAAACATCATCGCAGCGAAATAAAAAAACAGAGACAACCGATTGATCTGTCAAAAGAGTAAAAATGCTGTCAGGTGACTTTTTCAACCGGGAAGCGGCCACAACAGCTAAGGCGCTACTAGGTAAATTTCTCTGCGTACGGCATGATAATGTCTGGTTGTGTGCACGGATCATTGAAGCGGAAGCATATTTTCAGAATGAAAAAGGGAGCCACGCTTCCCTGGGATATACTGACAAACGAAAAGCATTGTTTATGTCCCCCGGTACAATTTATATGTACTATGCACGCGGTGGTGATTCCTTAAATGTAAGTTGCAGGGGAGCAGGAAACGCTGTACTCATTAAATCCGGGTACCCTTGCACAAATAAAAAAACATCAGATAAAATGATTCCAATGATGCAGAAATTGAACCCGCCAAAATATGGAAATGGTGTGCGCCCGATTGAACGACTCTGCGCTGGACAGACCCTCCTGTGCAGGTCTCTAGGGCTTAAAGTCAAGAAATGGGATCAACAACAGTTCGATCCTGATCGATTTTATATTGAAGATATTGGCGCTTCGCCGACTCAGATAATTCAAACAACCCGACTTGGAATACCTGAGAAAAGGGATGACCACTTACTGTACCGATTTATAGACAGTGAATTTGCCAATTTCTGTACAAGCAATCCTCTCACCAGGCGAAATTATGTGGAAGGAAAACACTACAGATTGATTCAATATCCAAAATGATTCAAATTTTTCGAGTAAAAATTAATAACCCCTTAAAAAATAAATTCAGGGCAACTTCGAAATCCGGTTTTATTATGTTAGTTCAAGTTGGAAGAATAATCTCAAAGGTCGTCCCTGAAACGGGTGAAGAAGATTTAATAAATATCTTCCCGCGGTGAATATCCTGAATTATTCGTTGTGTTAAGGAAAGTCCCATTCCCCAGCCGCGGTTCTTCGTACTAAACCCGGGACGAAACACATTTTTCCAGTCTTTTTTCTCAACACCTTTGCCATTATCATGAATCTGAATTCGCACTTCTTCTTTCTCTATACACAAACGGATTCGAATCTCACCACTCTCTTGGGTAATGGCGTCAA
Source organism: uncultured Fidelibacterota bacterium (assembly GCA_913054425.1). Classification (GTDB taxonomy): domain Bacteria; phylum Fidelibacterota; class Marinisomatia; order Marinisomatales; family UBA8229; genus UBA8229. The sequence continues at coordinate 20,273 of CAJXJG010000002.1, read as the reverse complement.
TTCCATTTTTGATGACATTTTCAATTGCCCAAGACAAAAGTGTTACGTTCGCATTTATATTTGTTTTAGAGGTAATTTCATTCACAATCTTAAGACTCTTTCCCTTGGTTGGGAGCCGTTTCTCCAGGTAATTCACAACTGTTTTTATCAGTTCAGAAAGATCGGTTTCATCCAGTTTGGGCATCGAACCCATTTGGCTAAACCTTTCACTAACTTGATTTAGACGATTCAGATCTGCGTCCATTTCTTCAACAATATCCAAAGTTTTTTCAGGGTTTTTTCTAAGCCAGTCCACCCACCCCATAAGTGCTGATACCGGTGTTCCAAGTTGATGAGCAGTTTCCCGGGCCATTCCCACCCAGATGTGTTGTTTTTCACTGTTTCTTATGAAGGAGAATCCAACGAAACCAAGTAGTATAAATAAGGAGATCGCTCCAATTTCAAAATAAGGCAACCAGATTAAGCGTTGAATAAGTTTTGAATCTCCAAAATGAAGAACTCCCCAAACATGTTCCTCTCCTGTCATTGGATCATGATAAATAAGTGAGATAGGATCATTTTGCTTATCCATAACTCGTACAATTGGTTTCACATCCTCTGATGTTTTTTTATTATCTAAAAGGTTACGCCAAGACAATGGCTTTCCTTCTTCATTTGTTTGAACAATGGGGAATTGAACTTTTTTTATTACATTCTCAAAGATGAAGTTTAAGTTTTCATCGCTGTCGTTAATGACTGCTTTCGCCATTAATTCCGCATAAAGTTGGACAATCTCCCTGTTATCCTCACGCAGGTTCTTAACCAGCGATTGGGTGTAAAGCATTAATCCTGATACCAGTACTAGACCAAGGACAAACAAACCGGCTTTGATGTTTCCCGTATGTTGATAGAGACGCATATTATTTCTCTAAATTTTCAATAAATGACACCAGATTTATATTCACATTTTTTCTCCACCAATCACCAACTTCACGGACTGTTGCAAACCAAGGATTATCTTTTTTTAACATAGCCAGGGTTTCTTGAAAGGTCTGCCAAGATATTTCGTCTGCACTGGCATTGGGATGCCAAAGTAGAGTCAGTATACCGCCAACACTTTTCACTTTTTCCGCAAGTAATTGAATATATTCCAGAGCTGTCTTTTGATCTAGTTGCATACCTTTTTTAGGATGGAACATTGCACCATCCTGAATAATCAAAGGAATTTCCCAAACAGGGAGTGTATCATTATTGACTAAATTAACAAATGGATAAGCAAAAGAAGTACCGCGTTTAAATCCAATATTATCATTAAAACCAAGAGTACTGTCATATTTAAATCCTGCTGCTGCTTGGACTGAGGGTGTTATTTTGTTGTCAAAATGGAGAAAGTGCTGACGGACACTTACAATCTCACATCCAAGCACCTCTTCAACCTGTGCCTTCTGGTATTTCATCTCATCCACAGAATTGTAAGAAAACCAAGACGGATGCAATCCTATCTCCCATCCCCGACTTTTTAATTCTCTCATTAAATCCGCAACAGTAATTTTTTTGCCTTCAAATCTGAGTTTATCATCATACCTATAGCAGCAATCAGTAAAGTGTGATTTTAGGACAAATTCAGGGGCAAAGAAAAAGGTGGCTCGCGCACCCACTTCCTGCTCTACTGTTAACCAATCCTCAATTCGATGATTAGGGCCTCGATTTGAGAACATACTTTTCATAATATTTTCAAGGGATTCAAAAGCAATAATCAAATTTTGCTTGGTTTTTTGTTGGCTCCATGTTTTAAATACGTGTTTAATTCGGTGAATATTTTCTCTTTTGGATCGCAAAGTAATCACATCAACATCATGTGTTATACAAACAGCATAAGGTTTATTATCTGGCCATTTTGGCTTTTCACTCTTTTGATCTATCCAAATTTGATCAATCACCGGATTATATAAATCCCCGGAAAAATTGACAGCACTAAAAGCAAAATCGGGCACCTTATTATTTTTAGGGCGTGGAAAACTTATCCCTTTTATTACCTTATCCCAACGAACCATGGTATTAAAACAATCCTTTCAGAAGAAAATATAATCTCAAAAGAAATGGTTTTACTTTTACTACCTGATAATAGATAGAAGCCTCAGAACCAAATGAGCGAAAAAACTCAGCAATGCCTAAGACCATAGATCCTTCAAAGTCAAAAGTCAGATTTTTCTCCTTAGCTAATAAAATACCATTCCACAATAAGAATGACATAGCTTCTCCCCTTTTATCAGAATCATCATATCCACCAGCAATATAATACATGGTGAATCTATCCCACACAAAAAAACCTGCGGCCCGGCAATCATCAGGATCATTTTTTAACCCTGCTATGAGTAATATACCAGAATTCTGTTCCATAGATTGATATACTAATTTTTCTAATATCTCCAAAGATTGCGGTGGTTCAATTTCTCTCCTCAAGAATGTTTTTTCCTGTATTTTTATGAATTCTGCTGCACTCTCAACTTCTCTTATTTCTAACTTTTCCCGCCCTTTAATAATCCGGCGTCTACGCGTTGTACTCATTTTTTCCCAAAGATATTTTTCGGGTACTTCAGTCAATATTTTATAAGTAACCCGTTCAAATAATCTGAACCCACCCTCCTCAAATATCTTTAAAGCACCTTCGTCAATTATCATATTTTGTTTAAACATATGATACCGGGGAAGTTGATCTAATAATGATCTAATCAATTCTAATTTAACTTCCTTCTTATCTTCATGAGAGATAATAACAGGTCCTAAAAAAGGTGTATAAGAAGGCATACCAAAAAATCGAAAACCAAATTTTCTTTCTACCAAGTAAGGTAGAACACCAAAAGTATTTTCATCCTCACTTTCAATCATATAATTCCAACTTGATTTTGCTACGACATCCAGCCACCATGATTGATGAAATACAGGCAGCTGATCTTGAATGTTTGGGGTATTTATCTCCTCAGATTTAATCATCTTCATCTACCAAGGATTTCGTATATTGCTCTAACTCTTCGTATTCATCTTTAGAAATTTTTCTTCCAGCAACAATTTGAAAGGTGTCCGGCAGGTCAAATTGTTTTTCCAACCGAATATTTTGTTTTTCAACCCAATGTTTAATATCCTTCATTGTTTGAGTTGGTCTATTACAAAGATCACTATAATCAAGATTAAATACACATTCAGTATCACCTGCAGATATATCTTTTTCAATTTGCTTGTAAATATAATAGACTTGTTCTGCTACTTGTTGTAAGGGTGGTTTATTTTTTATTTTATTATATTCCCGCGGTGGAACAGACCACCAGGACGACCTGCTACCTAAATTCTTTTCCCGGCATAGGAGTATTGATTGAGCAATATCAACCGCATTTCGATGGCAAACGATAAATAGAGATTCAGGAAAAGCTTTACGAATCGGAACAATCCTCATGCTGTTGTACAAATTTTTAAATATAAATGGTTTTTTCGAAATCCTTAATAAACTCCCAATTTTTTGTCTTATATCACAAATAGTTTCCTCAGAAATATCTCCTTCACCTACATATACATCCTTTCCAGAAGGAAACCATTGATACCAGAAATCTGCAGCTTCATTTGGGCCTAAAAATCTATTTGTTTTCCCATACTCAGAATTAAAAGTCATAGATTGTTTTTTAAGAAATAAATGCTGTTGAAGCCATAATCCTGTTAAGGGTACCTTGAAAAAATTCCGTGAAAAATTTGACATATAAGCAATATCAAAATATTGTGTCATAGCCTGAATCAATAATGTTGAGCCTGACCGAGGAGCTCCCAATATAAAAATTGGGAAATATTTATCCTTTTTATCTATTGGATACAAAAGCTCAGAGATCTTTTCCAATGGAATCAGCCCTGTCTGAATCATTTTCCGGAAAAATCTCATTTAAGGTATTCTTTCTAAAGCTATAAAATAGCGATCTTGATAGAGAGATTGTTCCATAATTTTGAAGCCCTGGTTATGAAATAACTCTATCAACTTTTTCGATTTGGTTTCAGGATTAAAGTTGACCTCCCAGTGATGATTTGGAGATAATTGTTTCATTTTGTAAAAAGATGGACAACGAAATGAAGCCGTTTTTTTAATCCCAAATAATTCAAACTCAAGGGAAAAGAAGCATGATAGATATTCTGGTAAACTGATTATCAAATAACGATTGCAATGACTATGTAACATCTGTAAGACAGTTTTTAAATATTTAAACGGGAGATGTTCGAAAACTTCAAAAGCTAAAATTATATCATAATTACTCTTCATTTCATAATCAACAATATTTGCTACTATATCTGGTTTTTTTTCATTATCAATATCCAAGGTTGTTACTGTGTAATTTTTATTCCTAAGATAATTTGCAGTAAAACCCGATCCTAAACCAATCTCCATGATTGTATCCTCTGGTCTAAGATATTTAGTCAATAACCACTGCTGTTTCCAGTATAGAAGCCAATGATTTTGCGCTTCAAGTTTTTTAGTCCAGGCAGCATCATAATTGAATTCTTTTCTCCGATTGTTCATACAAGACAAATTGATAAAATCACTTGTAAATTTCTTCAGGTATTTTTAGCACTATCTTACGTTGTAAAAATAGCATTATCACATAAAACCCAGCTGATGTCCAACTAAAAATTAAAGAAGTGACTTGGATACTAAAATTCATATTTCCACCAAGGTAAAAACACAGAAAGACGGAAAGAGCATAGCCTATTTGCCATATCAGAGCAAAATGTTGCTTTCCAGTTGCGGCAAAAATGGTGCTCACGGGACTTATAATAAAACGAAAGAAATACAAAGGTGCTAATATTGACGTTAGCTGCCCAGCAAGTTCCCATTTATCACCCAGCATAAAAGAAAATATTGGCTTACCCCAGAAAAATATAATAAGTAAAGGTACAAATATAATGGCTGCTAATTTCAGAATTGTAGTTTTAAAAAATTGATTGAGGGGCTGTTTTTGTTTTAGTAATTCAGAAATTCTCTGATAGAAAACTTGACTCACCGAACTCTGTAAAATATTTAAGGGAATATTCATTAAACGCGTTGCAATGTAAAATTGACCAACAATTGCTTTCGTAAAAAATAAATTTAACAGTATTGGGGGCAGGTTTCTCGCAAGAGTATTAATGCCGGCATTCCAGGTAGAAAACATCGGGAATTTTTTAAATTTCTTTGCCTCTTTGAATATCATATTAAAATTGATATAACGGAGAATATTATTTCCTTCCTTAAGAAATATTATAACTAGAAAAAGTAAACTAAAAATCTGCCCAATAATAAACCCTGCTAATAAAGCAATAAATTTTTCATTCAAGGTAAAAAACAGCAGGAATTGTGTTCCAACCATCCCAATGTAAAACAGGGTTCGGCTAATTGATGGAATGGCAAATCTTTTTTTACGAATAAACCAATAATGGAATGTATTGATAGCTGATTCAATAAACGCGGCTAAAGGAATAAAAATTAAAATATTAGAATCGGAAAAATTGAGAAAACTTATAATCGTTGTTTTTATAAATAAGAAAAATATTAAAAGAACCATGGTAAATATGGAACTCAAACCGATGGAAAGGATAAACAGGTTTGTTGCTTTTTCATCATTAGAAGCAATAGGTATAGCCATTTCATATCTCAAGGTTATAACTATGGAAAGAATAGCTGAGATAGACATCACCAGAGCAAGATTGCCGAATGCTTCTGGTGTAAATAGTCTCATAAGGATTGGAGAAAAACCAAGAAAGATTAACTGACCAAGACCAGCGCCGGAAGTCATCACTGCTACATCGGAAGCAAAGGTTCCTTTAGTTAATATTCTTTTAATTTGTTCTCGCAATTAATTCTTATCCTCTTTCATGAGAAAAATTACTATATAACTCAATCGTATTATCTACCATTTTTTGTGCAGGATACTTTCGAACAGTAGAATAGCCATTTTCAATTACCCGTCTCCTTAGTTCAAGATTAATGAGAAATTCTCGGATATTTTCTCCAAGAGTACTCACATCACCTGGATCAACAAGAAAACCATTTTCCCCCTCTTTGATCAATTCAGCCGTTCCACCAACGTTTCCTCCAATGACAGGGAGTCCCTGTGCCATCGCCTCCAGAAACACCAATCCAAAGCCTTCCATCAGCGAAGGCATAACAAAGACAGAAGCTTTTCGATAATAAGTTTTTATCTTTTCAGGAGGAATCCATCCGATAAACTCCACACAGTCCATCACACCCAACCTGTCCGCTAATTTCTTCATTCTACCTATGTTTTGGTTTTTTCCAATAACCTGCACTATCATTCCAGGAAATTCTTTTAACAGTTCGGGCATTATTTTCAAAATGACCGGTAACCCTTTTCTCTGTACATTGCCCCCCACAAGAAGCAAGATCGGTTTATGAAGGCGTTTTTTTTCCGCTTTTGGATCAAGGGGAACGCAATCCAGATCCAGACCCAGGTAAATTGTCTTTATTTTTTCAAGGGGTATATCGTAGGCCTTAGAAACAGTTTCTGCAGTCGCATTAGAATTTGCAGTAAGTCCAGTTAGCCTTCGCAGCGCTTTCCTTTCGGTTACAGTAACGAAAGAATAATATAACCAACGCTGCATCCAATCTACATAATCATTTTTATAATAGAACGGATTCCATTTATGTCTTGCAAAATAATCATCATGAAGTGTACCCACGGCTGGAATATCACCTTTATATGCGAAAGACTCCCGTGCATCTGTGAAATGAATCAAATCTGCATCAATATTTTCTATAGCTTTTGCATAACTAAAAGATAAAGAAAACCAATTTCCATGGGTAAAATCCCATTTTAGGGGTTTAATTGACATAAAATTAATCCCTTCACAATTATCTACCATTGTTCCTGGAGAAATCACTGTGACTTTCATACCTGACTTCACTAAACCTCTCGCTAAGTGTGTGGAATACGCTCCAAGTCCAGACCAATAATTACTGAATTGCTGGGTACAGAGCACTATATGTTTCAGGGTAGAAATCAAAATTATATTAGTGATGTCAATTCAATTTGAGGTGTTGTCTATTAATCCAAATACCGTAGCCAAGCAATACGACCAACACTGCAATGAAAATTGTCCTGCTCATAAATAAGGCCTGTTTGAAAGATGGCAGGACAAATATAAATTCTATCTTGTGTTTTCCAGCCGGGACAAAAATTGACTGCATGAAGTGATTCGTCTGATAAATTTCTGTTTCTGTCCCATCAATAAAAGCATTCCAGCCTGGTGGATAATATCCTTCACTAAAAGCCAATAATCCATCGTTGGGTAAATCTACAGAAATTATGGTTTTTTCAGGTTCCCAATGTTCAATCTTAACTTTCGACCCTTCCGAATTAAACTGCATTTTCGTTAATTTTTTTGTAAGGACAGCTTTTTCACCAGGATTAAAATTATTTGCTTTGATCAATTGTAGTGTTTCTAATTTTTCTTGAGATACAACAACGGTGTCAATCAAAAATACCCTTGGTAACCAGGTTTTCAAGCGATAAATATTCTCACCCAGGATTGATTTCTCAAGAATCAATTCAGGGTGATTAAATCGTTTCCTTGAAATTATATATTTTGTGTTTGTCAATTGAAGAAAATGTAAATTATCAAAAAATTTCTGATCAATAAAATCCTGATAATTCGCCATTTTGGCAGCGTGATATCCTCCAATAGAAGCAATCCCGAACCATCCATATTCATTAGTAGTTCTATTATCTAAAGGATAAACGCGAAATATATCCTTATCTTTCTGCAAATAGTCAATTACCCCGGTCTTTTGTGGTTCCATTTCTTTTCTGGTTATATTCGAGAACATGGGTGAAATGACTTTTCTTCCAACATAGCCGAGATCCACAACAATCAGTGCAAGGAGAATAAATGTAAATAATTGTGAAGTAATCCTTTTTGTTATCGCTAACCAAATAAAACTCAAGCTACTTGTTATTAGTAAAAGAGTAATCCAAAGGTCTCGGTAAAACATATCAAATCTAAGTTGGTACAAATAATCAATCTGTCGAGGATTTTGGAATCTCAGTATCCTTCCGGTTGCTTGATCTGCACTTCTGTATATAGCGGACATTATATTTTGAAGTCCTCCCTTAAAAAGAAGAATAGTAACAGCAATAATTCCAATCCCGATTAAAATACGCAAGAGTAATTTTTCCCAACCCATCTTTTTCTGTTCTTTTAAAAGCTGTTGGACGTGTTGAAATCCCCAGCCAGCTAAAACTGCCATGCTCAAAGAAAAAAGAATCAGAATCATTGAAGGCTCTCGGAATTTGTTAAAGTATGGGAGATAATTCAGAAGAAGTGAAGAGAGAATTGAAAAATTCTTTCCCATCGCAATAAATAAGGAAAATACAAGCATCATTACAAAAAACCAATAATCACATCGGTCTTTCTTTGTGCACAAGGCAATAATTGCTAATATCACCACGGAAATACCAAGATAATGAGGATATGAAGTGAATGGCATATCCCCCCAATAAGTATTGCCCCCAAACCCACTAAACCCGGGAATAATAAAAGTGAATATTTCCCACCAGCTGAACGACCACCCAGTAGCATAATCAAAGGACAAACCGCCTGTGCCTGAGGATCCGCCCGCTCCCCGAATGGAAAATGGAAGATATTCCTGCATGGGTATCAATACAATGGATGCCAGGTAGTATCCTATCGCCAATGAAACTCCGGTCATTCCCATAGGGGTGACCAGTCTAGTCCATGTTTCCTTTTCGATTAGTCCGTGAATCAACCTATACACAGAATACAAACCAATCATCAGCAATCCATAGTAGGCTACTTGAGGATGGTAACTACCAATCTGAGAACCGACTGCACCGCCCAGGAGAACCATAAATATCCATTTTCGGGTATCCCATAATCGGCGCAGAGCATACAATATCAACGGGAGATGAATGAATGTTACAATTCGGTTTGTGTGTGGAGTTCCCAGCATTTTCGTCGTAAAAACAAATGCAGCCGCACCGGCAAAAGCTGCAGAATATCCCAATCCATAAGATCGTAATAACAACAGCATAAAAATCGCACCGGCCAAGATATTAAAGGTAAAACCCTTGGCAATTCTCCGGAGAATATCATCCGGAATAATTTTATAAATCGTCTCTAAATTATATTGTAATCGATATGTCCCGGAAGCATGGAATGGCATTCCACAGAAAATATATGGATACCACAATGCTTTTTCCCCGAATTCAGCCTGGTAGTCATTTCTATATTTTTCAAAGATAAGTCCCTGGGCCTTTACATCGCCGATTGCAAGTTTTTGTCCCCGCAAGACTGGTTCCTGATACAGAAAAACTATTCCCATAATCAATATTAGGATCATTATAGTCCATGGCTTCCACTGGCTAGTATGATGATTTATTTTTTCACCCATAACTGGTTTAAACTCAATCCATTTTATTGTTAAAAAATGTTTGAATTGCAACAAGATAGTCACTCACCCGGTTTTTCCAGGAATATTTTAAGGCATATTTCCTTCTGGAGTCTGAATTTGTCCGATCATGGTCGCCCATAGCATTTTCTATTTCCTGTACAAATGCATCTTTATCATCCGCAAGATATAAAACTTTCTCAAATTGCTTCAAGACTTCTGAGGAAGTCGCCACTATTGGTTTGCCTAATGCAAGATACTCAAACATTTTTAAAGGAAGCAATCCTTTCCCAACCTCTGTACGATTGAATGGCATAAGGCATACATCAAATCCGGATATGTATTGAGGAACTTCCTCTCGGGATTTCATTCCTAAAAAGTGTACATTTTTCAATTGTTGCAGTTTATGAATATTTGGATTTTTCTCATTTAATCCAATAATCACAAGGGATTCCTTCTCAAATCGTTTCGACACTTGGATGAGCAATTCAATATCAATCCATTTTCCAATAGAACCAGAGAACCCAATGATGGGTCGTGGGATGTCCTTCATATCATCCTGCGATGATTCATCTGAAAAGCGCTCCGGATTAAATAAATCAATATCCACACCGTTAGGAATATCAAAAACTTTAGTATTCGGTATCTTTAAATAGCTCAGCAATTGAGCTGAAACTCTAAACACTAAATCCACACGCGAAATTAACTTTTTTTCATCTTTGCAAATCCTCTCCGGTTTTCCCATCCCTGCCATTGGTAAAAGTGCTGGCCAATCATCCACACAATGATAAACTGCAACGGATTCATCCAGTTTCCCAATCAAATCAGCGGTTTGGTGTAAAAAAGTCCAGAGTATAGGACATTCAAAATCCAATTTTTTTGTTGCCCATCGAATTTTCGCCAGAAGCAATTTTTGATTCAGCCATCCAACCCACTGAAAGTGATTCCTGTATGGTAATCGTGGGTATGGAGTTAGTATAGATAAATTATTTTTTTCGTCATGCAGTTTTCCGAATGGAACTACTGGCCACTTTTTGCCCATCATTCCAGAAAGCAATTTTCCAAAAGAGTAATTTGCTTCAACATAGAGCACGCGGTTATTCTTGATGAGCTCCATGGTGATATATTGTTTAGACGTCCAGTAACGGTCATCCAGCATTTGATTGGATATCAAGACAATATCTTTCCCCTCCATCATTATACATCCTTCAGAATGGTTTTTAATTCTGCTCCCAATTTCTCTATTGAAAGTTTTTCCTGAAAAAACCGATACCCATTCATTGAAACCCTGTGGCGAATCTTTTCATGGGTGCGAATGAACTGAATCTTTTCTGCTATTTTAACCGGAGTAGACTCCGAAGTAAAAATGTGTTCATCCGCTGTCAGGAGTTCACGGATAGCAGATGTGTCAGCCGTTAAGATAGGTTTTCCGACACCTAATGCCTGAAATAATTTATTGGGAATGACCCTTTGCGCTTTATCAGAATCTCCAAATATTCCCAGAAGAAGATCTGCTTCTGCCATCTTTTGTGATAATTGATTATAGGGAATCCAATCCAACAATCGAATATTAACCAACTCCTGTTCATTTATTTTATCCTCGATTTCAGACCGGAGCTGACCTAATCCTACTAACGTAAATATGATATCCGTTTCAGATTTTAGAATGCTGGCAGCTTCAATTATTTTTTCTATCCCATGAAGAGGAATAAATTTTCCAATAAACATCACATTAAAGTGATTTTCAGAATTTATGATTTGCTCAGGGAAAAATATTCGATCATCCGCTCCAACAAATAATCGTTTAAAATTTATGTCAGGAAGATCAAGTTCATTCCTGAAATACTGAATATTGGCTTCCGTATCGAGTATAACGATATCCGACATCTTACAAGCGGATCTGTCCAAAAAACGCATCAACCGGGCTTTTGGAGAAAATGTTGTAAAATAACCACGGTCAACAATGACCGTGTCATACAACGAAACTAAAGGATTGAATACTAATTTCTTTCGGCCAAAAAATGCCATCATTTTCGCTAAAAATATATCCAGATGACCAATGTACCCAACAAGGATAATATCATGCTTTGGGATGAAGAACACGTATCGAAATAGAAGCCGAAGTTGCGCAATAAAAAAACGCAGAATAAATGTTATTGAAAACCCAAAATTTTTCCCTTTGGTTATCGTTTTTTCCCACAAAGGAACATGACATTCGAAAACAGTAACCGCATTCCGACGCAATCCTTCAAGAACTATAGAATTTCTTGGATAATCTTTTTCGTAAGTACCAAAATAACAGACACTCATGATCCTTCTCAAAATATTTTAGAGGAGAGATAAAAAATTCAGAGACAAAAAAAACAGATTTAGATTACCTGTTTTACTCTTGATTCTTTTTCTTGTGCTCCCCTGGTTATCATTTCAGCAATCAATCCAATGGAGAAGAACCACAATCCCAGTATAAATAACATGGCGCCAAATAGCATAAGAGCTAAATGTTCGTAGAATGAATGCCCGGAAAATATTTTTCTTCCAATTACAAATAATTCAACCATGAGTGATGTGGCAACACAAAAAAGCCCAAAAAATCCAAACAGATGGAGCGGCTGCTGAGTATAACGGTTCATGAAAATTATCGAGATAAGGTCAAAAAACCCATGAAACAACCTGGAACCACCATATTTCGTAACTCCATAAATTCGAGGCCTGTGATTGACTCGAATTTCACCGATTCGAAATTTATTGTGCACGGCAAGAGCTGGAATATAACGATGCCGTCCACCATATAAATCAAGGGTTTTAGTAACCGATTTTCGATATATCTTTAGACCACAATTAAAATCATGAATTTTTACTCCCGTCATTAATCGTGTTACATAATTAAATATTTTTGAGGGTAATCTCTTTGATAGTGGATCCTTTCGTTCTTTTTTCCACCCGGAAACAAGGTCAAACCCTTCCTCAAGTTTTTTCATTAAATTTGGAATTTCGGCAGGGTCATCCTGTAAATCTGCATCCATGGTAATGAGAAATTCTCCCTCAGCAAGTTTAAATCCTTCTGCAAGAGCGGCTGATTTCCCATAATTTCGATGGAATTGAATCAGGGTTACATTTTCATCTTTTCTTGACAAGTCGTAAAGAAATTCTGTAGAACCATCAGTTGAACCATCATCTACAAACAGGATCTCCCACTTACTATAAATATGCAAAACCTTCCGAAGCTGATCCATTAACTCTGGGAGAGAATCAACTTCATTTAAAACTGGGATGATTACGGAAATCATTTAATTTACCTGTTAATTATGTAAAATTGTTGGAGGAATTGCTCTAATTAAACGAGGATAAGACATACCGTATTCCCGTTCCTCAATCTCAATCTCAATCTGGTTTTGATTATCATTAATCTGAATCATAGCCTTAGACACCATAGGACCGACATTGCCTGGTGTAGTTTGAAAGGTAACACTTATGGACTTATGGTCGAAAATGAATTCCTTCGGGTGCTCTTTTCCTTTGAATTGAGGGTCAATACCCCAGAAATACCTGGTTAAATCTGTTGGTTCAAGTACTATTAGAAAAGGATACTTACTCTGAATTTGAGACGTTAAAAACCATTTGTCCTGGAGAATATCCCAGGCATAGACCTCATTACCCAAAAGTTGAAGATATAATGTCCGTCGTCCAAGAAAATCACGAAATTGAATATATGTACTGTCATCCCTTACTGTAAAAAAAAAGGTCAACTTTCCCCGCAATGTTCCCTTTGATATTAGCTGACCTCTTCCTCGACATTGTTTGTACTCTGATTTCAAATCTTCATAAGACCATTTATGATCGGGGACTATATTACCAATTGTAGGCTTTTGGCTACAATCACTCAGAACAAAAAAAGACACAAATAATAAAAGTTTGAATAGATTATAATTCACTTAATTTTTTTCTCAAAACTGCGTTGTTTGGATTTATTTCCAAAGCCTTTCGAAAATAACGAATTGCCTCTTCGATTTCCGCTTTTTTCACCAATACATCACCAAAATGTTCGAGAACTACTGCATTGGTATCTTCAATGTCAACAGATTGTTTAATATAGGCCAATGCACTGTCAATATTTCCTATTTTGAAATGAATCCAACCATATGTATCAAGATAAGCTGAACTCTTCGGAGATAGAGATATTGCTTTTTTGGACATTTCAAGCGCAATACCTAATTTTTCCCCACGTTCAACCAAGCTATAGGAATAATTGTTGAGTGCCTGCGCATCAGTACTGTCTGAATGAATTAACTCATTATAGATGCTGTCAGATTGAGACCACTGGATTGTTTTATCATAAATGATAGCAAGAGAATGAAGCGTGTTTCTCGATTTTGGATTAATAGCCAAAGCGCGTTTAAAAAATTGTTCAGCTATTTTATAATTACTATCCAAATTATAACTCAAACCCAACAAGTACTGAATAGTAAATTCCTCTTGAAATATATCTGCTTGTTTTGAAAGAATTTGCATAACTCTCTGATGATTATTCTGAATAAGCAAAGCAAGTGCTAAATTTATATACCCTCGGGGTTCACCAGGATGAAAATAGATCATTTGATCTGCAAAATATTGGGCTTTCTCTATATTTTCTTCCTCCCTGCTGATCTGTGATAGAAAATGAAGAGCCAAAATATTCAAACTATCCAACTCGTATACCTGACTAAATACTTCCAATGCTGAATCAGGATGATTAATTTCATAATACAATAAACCAATTTGATTGAGAACACCTACCGATGATCCCTCCAAATTGACGATTTGTTTCAATGCCCTTATTCCCTCTTTTTTATCACCATTCATAGTAACAATATCCGTATAGTTTTCAAGATATTGGATATTGGATTTGTCTGATAGAGTCATCTGTTTTATAATTATTTGTGCTAATTCAAAACGTTTGATTTTCAAAGCTATTTCTGCAGCTTTCTGCAGAGCTTCAATCCTATGAGGGTCTAGATCAAATACTTTTTGGTAATAATGAATTGCTTCCTCAAACTGACGTTGCAATTTAGCCAGCTCTGCAAGAACAATGATATTTTCCACATTTTCCGGGTCAGATTCAGCCAATATCTCATATTGTTCCCTAGCCCTGTCAAACAATTTCCGATTGATAAATTGGTGAGCCAGAATGTTTCTTGCCTCGGCATCATCCGGGTTTAAATATATTGCTCTCTCAAGGTGAAAAACAGCACGCTCCGGTTTTTCAAGTGCCCAAAAACACTCTCCAAGGGAAATATGGATGGTACTGACATCAGGATCAATTCTCAGGGCGTCCTGAAACTCAATTACTGCCATAGAATAATTTCCCTGACTCATGTAAAGCTGTCCATCCATAAAATGCATGAGAGCTTCAGAATTGACAGCAGTTTCTTCTTTGGACTGATCGATCGGCGGCAAATTTGAGGGAGAAATTTGCGAACCCGAATGACAGGATAAACCAATCCAAACCAAAATAAGCAATATCGAATTTTGATATATGCGAGTCATACTAATTAAAGCTGGTAATTTTTATGATTATTTAAGTAACAATTCAAATTGGCATCAAATCAGTTTTGAAAAAGTAAGATAATTCCCCATAATTACTTATACACTTCTACCTTATTCCCACCCAGTTTTTTTGCCCGGTACATTGCTTTGTCTGCTTTTTCAATCAATATTTTGATATTATCCGAGTCCTTGGGAAATTCAGCCATCCCCGCGCTAATTGTAATTTTTTCATCAACTCCGTTCCGACTAAACTTGAATTCTTCAATATTATTAACAATGCGCTGAGTAACTGCTAAGGAATTTGTTTGGTCAGTATCTACCAATATAATCATATATTCTTCTCCACCGTACCGGGCTACAACATCAATATTCCTGACACTATTTTGTAGAATATCGGCAACCTGTTTAATAACATAATCTCCATAGAGATGTCCATGAGTATCATTAATCCGTTTAAATTTATCCAAATCGAGTACAACCAGAACATGTTTCTGCTGGAAACGAATAGCACGTTTTACCTCATCGTCAAATCTGTTCATAAATGCGCGGTGATTCAATAATCCTGTCAACCCATCGTGGATTGCACTATCATGCATTTTACGATATTCTCCCTGCCATGATAAAAAATGACCAACTGTAAATGCTAAGTGTTCCATAAGCCTTTCATCAGAACTACTATAGGATCGGGATGTTAATCGTTCAAGTGCTATGCTGCCGATCGCAATGCCTTTCATTAAGATTGGAACAATCAAAACCGCAGAAAAATTTATGTTGAAATTTTCATCTTTTCTAAATCTTCCTATTCCAGGATAATCATTTTCCCAATATCGCGAACGAAGGTTGATGCCTTCTTTTATTACCTTACCATGCAGGGAAAAGTCCAATGAAAAGGTGTCACCGGTATTTACATCTTCCTTGATTCCATCTACAAATTTTACACTTGGTAAATTGTTAGACGGATCTACCATTGAAATTGTGAATTTATCATATGAAAAAAGTGAATAACATAAGGTTTTAATAGAATCATATAAAACTTCCTCATCTGAAAAGATATCTACTGTATCAAGAAGATCCAAAATCCGATCTTGATAATTATTATCAGTCAATAACTCTTCAATTTTTTCTATCTTTGCAATTCCCAGAGAAAGTAAATCCCCAAGATTAAATAAAATTTCACGATCCCTTTCCTGCGTTTTACTGAAATGATCAACAGTCATTAAAAGACAACCAACAGAAACATCCTTGTTGACTATCCGTATCCCCAATATACATTCACTTCCTCTCCATGTTTTTTCAGAAAACAATTGTGTCCAACCATCACGATTCTTTTGATATTGCAAAACCTGTACTTCCTTATGCTTAAGAATTGTCTTCAATATCTCCTGATCATGAGGAACAAATTCTAAAAATTCGTTGGAAGTGGCGCTTTGGAGTGCAAACCCATGATTGTCATAATCAATGATATAAACTGCTCCCTGGTAGTCCGGATTTATTGAACGAATTGTATTGAAAATCGAACGCAGTAAATATTTATAACGATCCTGAAGTTCATTGTCAATTTCAGAATTCTTTGGAGAATCAACTTGTTTTCGTTCATTGTCCATCAAATTTCCTGAATAATTTTTCTTTTTCGAAGTAATAAACAAAATAAAAGCCCAAATAACACAGATGAAAACCAATCCTCTAAAAAGGTAGATAATAAACCCCCCTTCTCCGGGGGAAATAACTACACTTAAAATTAAAACTGTCACAGCAGCCAGAAGAATTGTCGTAGATTTATTTTGAAAATTCATTCCAGAAAAAAAATCCTTACTATAAAACTTACGTAAACAGTAGGGATAAAAAAATCAGATTGTTTTTAATTAATTTTGGTCTTTTACAAAAGTAGCGCCTCTTTTTTCAAGATCAAATGGTGCTTTCGTATCCTGGTCTTTAACCCCACTTGAATCCTGATCTAATTTAACCATTTCATCTTTTTTAATATCAGGGGGAAAAGGGTCAGATAAGTCTGGTGGAAAACTCAACTCAATATTTGGTTGAACTGTTGTTATTTTTGTTCCATCAGTTGGCAATAATTCCATGCCCACAAAAACAAGACCGATGAGAACCACAACCATCATTCCCAAATGAAAAGGTGCAAATCCCAGGTAAGTTCTTTTCTCAGGGGATTGTATTGATGGACGATTCTTCTCTGCCTCAATCCTCTTGTGGAGCTTTCCCATAAAACCAGAAGAAGCTTTTATTTCCGACATGGATTTCATTGAATCCAAAAGTTCACGGACGGATTCAACCAATTCTTCTCCGCTGGAATTAGCTTTTAGGTACTCTTCGAATTCTTTCCGTTTCGAAGGGTTTAAGTTATTTTCTATATAATCGGATAAATAATCTTCAAACTGATAACGATCCATCGATATAGTGTACTCCTCATTTTTATTAATATTATTCCTTCAATGTACTTTTCAATTGCTGACGTGCGCGATTAATACGCGACTTCACCGTTCCCAAAGGAACGTCAAGTATTTTACTAATGTCTTTATAGGAAAGTTCCTGAATATCCCGCAATATGACAGGACTCCTAAAATGAGATGGTAATGATTGAAGTGCATTCTGAATTTTTTGTTCTGAGAATTGGACATGAAGACCTCTATCTGGCTCTCTTTCAATGTCTGGAATCTCATATACTTTGTCATCTTTACCCATATGGCTCAGTTGGATAATTTTTCGTCTTTTACGTTTCCTCAATTCGGTTTTAGAAAAATTACCGGCGATAGTATAAATCCAAGTTGACACTTTCGCGATTTCTTTGTAATAATGCCGGTGAGTAAAAATTTTTACCAGAGTATCCTGAAGAACATCTTCGGCGAGTTCTACATCATTCACAAATCTATATATAAAATTCATGAGACGGTCACGGTAACGAAAAACAATTTCATTGTATGCATTTTCATCTCCACTTTGAAATCGAGCCATCAGTTCTTCATCGGTGAATTGAAATTGATTAGCCATTTTTTGAAATGACATTGAATAAAAATTGGACAAGTTCTGATTCATCAGAAACTTTCGTTGTTTTAATCCGTTCATCTATTTTACCAAGCAAAAGTAAACCATTTTCAATTTCCTGTCTTGAATATTGTTCTGAAAAATGTGGTAATTTCTTCTTAATTGAATCTGATAATGGGATATAACCTCTAAATTGCAAAAAAGTTCCGGGTGAAATTTTATGGAATAACATCTCCTGAAAAAGACTCGTAAGGGGATACATTAAAGATAAAAAGGTTTCATTCTGGAATATAAGAGATTGTCCTGTTTTTATAGCCTTTTGTACATTTCTATTTCCTACAGCACCCAAAAACTCCCAACGCTTGTAATCCCGTTTCCATCCGGAAAAACGGGTTACATGATCCATGGTTAATTCCTCCCCGTCCGGAAGATAAATTGCAATTTTATCAATCTCATTTTCCAAATGATATAAGGAATCCCCGGCAATTTTCAATACTTCTGCTTTGACCTTTGAATCCGCTTCAATTCTCTGCTCCTTAAAAAAATAGTTCACCCAAACAGCCATTTTATTTTCGAATGGACTGCGAACATCTATAGGATTAAACCGTTTTGTTAATTCCTTGACAATTAATTTTCTTTTGTCAAAATCCTCGAGGAAAATCACAAGACAATTTGATTGAGCAGGGTTATCACAATACCTGAATATTTCTTTACGATAATTTTTATGAATCTTTTGTGGATTTCTCAGAACAAAAAGTTTTTTACTAGAAAATAAATCGACCCCGTAGAGTTTTTCGATAATTTCACTCCCCCTCATTTCATTGGGTTCCAGGATAATCTTAGCACTCACTCCTTCCGGAAAAAAGGATGATTCGAGTTTCTCTACTACAAATTTCTGAAGGAATTGATCATCTCCCTGGAATAAATACACCGGTTTGACAACCCCTCCATCGATTTCATTTACAATATTTTTTAGTTTCTGTAAATTCATGTTATTTTTTTGATTTCGTATACAAACTCACTATAATAACAGCCATAAAGGCAAAAACGAAGCTAATCAGCCTTTCCGTAACCATTGTATTTAATACTTCAATATTTTTCCAAATAATGGTAGAAATTGCGCCAGTCAGCATTCCGGCTATAATCCCATTCCTAGTTGTTCGCTTCCACCAGAGCGCGCAGACTATCACCGGACCAAACGATGCTCCCAATCCACTCCAGGCGTAGGATACCATTTCAAATACAAGGTCTTTCGTCTGCCATGCAAGGTAAAATGCAATGATCCCAATTACGATGGTAAACATTCTGCCAATGGTAAGCAAATTTATCTTTCCGATCTTATGGTGAAAATATTTTCCGATTATATCCTCAGTCAACACTGAAGTACTTACCAAGAGCTGTGAATCTGCGGTTGACATCATTGCTGCGATTGCCCCGGAAATAAATATTCCTGCGATCCAGGGATGCATAAGGGTTTTCGCCATTTCCGGCATGAGTGTTTCCGGGTCTGAAACAGGAGAGATCATCCCGCCTGAAATTAATTGAGCTCCCACCAGTCCAATGAAAAGAGAACCTATAAAAGCAGGTATTGCCCACGCGATTGCGATACGCCTACTAATCCGGATATTTTTGGGATCATCTATGGCCATGTAGCGAACAAGCAGGTGAGGCTGTCCCATATATCCCAATCCCCAGCTTAGTCCCGCCACGGCTCCTAAAAATGCTTTCAGTCCGCTAGCACCTCCATACAGAGTTGACCAGTCTAGCGTCCCGGTGGAATGCTCCAATCCTGATAATTCCATCCATCCGACGATGGGCAGAATGACTAACGTACCAATCATGATAATCCCCTGGATCAAATCCGTCCATGCCACCGCAAGAAATCCACCAAGAATTGTATAAAAAATAATGATGCAGGCGCCTAATATCATTCCCTGCATCTGGGTCAACCCAAAAGTGACATTTAAAACTTTACCGGCGCCGGAGAATTGTGCGGCGACATAAAATGTAAAAAAGAAAATGATAATAACCGCTGCCAGCAGCCTGATGATTCCGGAATCATCATTAAATTTTTTTGAAAGTAACTCAGGGAGGGTGATCGCATTGTATTTTTCCGTTGCGATTCGCAGTGGTTTCGCGATGATCATCCAGGATAAAATGATCCCTCCAATACATCCAATTGCTGTCCATAATTCCAGCAATCCCATAACCATTGCAGCCCCAGGGAGACCAAGCAATAGCCAGGCAGATTCACCGGAAGCGCGTTCGGAAAATGCGATCACCCAGGGACCCAGCCGTTGTCCTCCAAGAGCAAAATCCTTTAGATTTTTTG
>CAJXJG010000001.1 GCA_913054425.1 uncultured Fidelibacterota bacterium | reverse complement strand
GTCTTAAGCCTTACGAGAAGCCCCTGGAATTGTATCCCGTATCAACATATGTAAATTCACCTACCAATAATGCATATCAATGCATTCTTCCAATTGAAAATCTTAGTACCTTAAATATGCTCTAAAACATTAATTTTCTGGTAAAGTAATAAAAATTGTAGTAATCTTTGCCACAGGGAACTGATTAAGAGAAGTTTTAACAGCGACCGAATAGCAAATGCCATCGCAGGAATAGAATTATTCCCGGATAAAAATTTCATTATAATAGACTTTGGAACAGCTACCACCTTTTGTGTTGTTTCAAAAAAGAAAGAATATCTTGGGGGAATCATTCTACCTGGATTGCGAATATCTATGGAAACCCTCCAACAGAAAACGGCCAAACTAAAGTCCGTTGAAATTAAAGTCTGTGATCATGTGGTGGGAAAAACAACCACTGAAAGCATTCAATCCGGACTTTATTTTGGACACATAGGAATTATAAATGAATTAAAAGATCGAATTGCCAAAGAAGTGTTCCGGGGGGATATTCCTTTCGCTGTTGGAACGGGCGGATTTTCGGGCCTATTTGAAGATACTAACTTATTAGATGTTATTGTCCCCGATCTAGCTCTCCAGGGACTTTACAAAGCATTAAAACTTAATTCATAAAAAAGGTCAATAGGTTCCTCGTACCTGTTACGGGCGTTTGATACCACTATACATGTTAAGCATCTGGATTGCGGCACGTGCAAATTCTGCGCCTTTATTCTTTTTTTGTGTACCAGCCCTCTCAATTGCCTGAGATATATCATAGGTGGTTAACACACCATTAATAATAGGAATTTCATGTTGAATGGATAATTGTGAAATCAAACGAGATGAGTTTTCAGCAACCATTTCAAAATGAGCGGTCTCCCCTTTAATTACAGAGCCCAAAGCAATAATTACTTCCGGGGCATTATATTTAATTATCATGTTGAGTGTTCCCGGGATCTCTAATGCACCCGGTACCCTTACTACCATTATATCTTTTTTATAGATAGAATGCCGTTCTAATTCCTCCAACGTTCCCTTTAGGAGTTCCTGAGTAACTTTTTTATTGAAGTCACTTACAATTATCGCAAGTTTATTTTTCCCTGTTTTCAATATTTTCATTGCTAATAAAATGACCAAGTTTATGTTTTTTTGTAAGTAAATATTTTTTGTTCTCGGCTGTGGGGGTTGTCTCGATTGGTTCTCTTCCTATAATTGCTAAATTATATCCCTCAAGCCCTACCAGTTTTTTAGGGTTATTTGTGAGCAATCTCATTCGCCTCACATTACATTCTCTTAAAATTTGTGCACCAATGCCATATTCTCTTAAATCTGTCGGGAAACCCAACTTATGATTTGCTTCAACTGTATCCAGCCCTTCATCCTGCAATTGATAAGCAAAAAGTTTGTTTTTTAAACCAATACCCCTGCCTTCTTGTCTTAGATAGATAAAAACACCCTTTTTCGACTCCTCAATTTTTTTTAAAGAAATTTCCAGCTGCTCACCACAATCACATCGTTTTGAAGCAAAAATATCACCTGTAATACATTGCGAATGCACCCGAACTAAAACCTCATCATCAATATGGATATCCCCTTTTATTAATGCAATGTGATGATCACCATAAATCGTATCTTCAAACAACCTAATTTTAAAATCACCAAATTTACTTGGAAGGGGAACAGTCACAATTTCTTTTACAAGCTTATCATAACTTCTTCTGTATTTTATCAAATCTGCGATGCTTATTAAAGATAAACCATGCTCTTTTGCAATTTCTCTCAGCCTTTTAGGCTTAGCCATTGAACCATCTTCATCAATAATTTCTACCAGGAGCGCCGCAGGGGACAAGCCGGCCATGCGGGTAAGGTCCAAGCAGGCTTCGGTATGGCCAGCTCTCCTTAAAACACCACCCTTCTCTCCTACAAGAGGAAAAAGATGTCCAGGCCTCGCAAGATCTTTTGGTTTAGAATTTTCATCGAGAATAACCTGAACTGTCTGCCACCTGTCTTTGGCAGAAATCCCCGTTGTTACATTAGAAATCGCGTCCACGCTAACTGTAAATTTAGTCTCGTGCAGGGAAGTATTCGTAGGTACCATTGGGCTTAAGTGAAGCCTGTCTGCTATTGTATTATCAATTGGCATACAAATAAGACCTCTCCCATATTTCATCATAAAATTAATATCTGCAGGTGTTGCCTTTTCAGCAGCTATAAAAAAATCTCCCTCGTTTTCCCTGTCCTTATCATCAGAGACAATAACCATCTTCCCAGCTCGGAATTCTTCAATAGTCTTTATTGTTTTTTTTAAATTGGACACTTTACTATCGATGCAATAAGCTTTCTATATATTTACCTATGATGTCTGTTTCTATGTTCAGTGTAGCGGATTTGTCTTTAATTCCCAGAGTGGTCTGTTCCAATGTATGGGGAATAAGCGCCACCTTGATAATATTTTCTGATGCGGATGCGATCGTAAGAGAAATCCCATCCAATGCAATGGATCCTTTTGGAACACAATACTTCATCCATTTTTTATCAAGCCTAACTGTAATAATGGCACCCTCACCGTCTTTTTCCTTTTCAAGGATAACACCGACAGTTTCAACATGCCCCTGGAGGATATGTCCGCCTAACCTGGTAGATAATTTCAGAGCCCGCTCTAAATTCATCTGGGCGCCTATCTTTAATCCACCAAGATTCGACTTGTCTAGGGTCTCATGAACCAAATCCAGACAGAGACTTTTTTTATCACAATGAACAACAGTCAAGCAAACACCATTGACGGAGATGCTTTCACCTCTCGTTAAATCATCAAGTACTTTCCGGGCGCTTATCATAAACTGTTTACCCGTTGAGGTAGTGTTTTCCTCCCTCAATGTTCCCAGTTCTTCTATAATTCCTGTAAACATTCTACTTTTCTTTTTTCTGCCACAATCAAATGATCAGAACCCAGGGCCTGTTCCTTCCTGATTTCCCAGTACGAAGATATCTGAATAGGATTCTTTAATTCTGCATTTTCTAAAGTTTCCGGTGTGGTATAAACATAAACCTCATCAATCATATCCGCCCGTTTAAAAGAACTTAGCAGTTCATAACCTCCCTCAATAAGCAGAGAGGTGATACCTTCTTCTCCCAGTACCTGCAAAATATGTTCTGGGGATAAATAACCGTTTTCCTCCTTGATGGGTATATATTTATAAAATGCTGTCTGATTCTGTTTGAATTTCTGTTCAGAACAGAGAATAATAGTCTCTGCTTCCCCGTCTTGAAATAAATGCAATGTCAGCGGTAAGGTGCAATGAGTATCAGTAACAATTCGTTTGGGATTACGTCCCACCGCTTTTCTTACCGTCAGCTTTGGATTGTCAACCAGGGCCGTATTCCGGCCCACCATGATAGCATCCACCTGTGTACGTAATTGATGAACATGTTTTTTGGATGCCTCCCCTGTGAGCCAGATGGACGTTTGTGAATCAATTCCCATATATCCATTAGCAGATTGTGCAACCTTTGCAGACACCCAGGGCCTTCCTGTGGTAATCCATTTAGAAAATGCTTTGTTTTGGTCTTCTGCTTCTTCCTGTAAGATACCCGTATGCACTATAATCCCTGCCCTTTTCAGCTCGCCTGCTCCCCTTCCATTCACCAGGGGATTGGGATCCAGCATAGCAATGTATACCTCCCGGACGCCTCTTTCCATCAACGCTTTAGTGCAGGGGGGCGTTTTACCGGCTACACAGCATGGCTCTAGTGTGATATATGCAGTAGAATCTTTAGGGTCTTTACTTGAATTACGAAAGGCCGTAATCTCCGCATGAGATCCACCGAAATTCTCATGGTATCCCTCGCCGATGATACTGCCATTTTTTACCAAGACACATCCAACCAAAGGATTTGGAGACACATGACCCCTGCCCCGCACCGCTAGCTTTAGTGCTCTCGCCATAAATATTTTATCGTCTTCTAAAAACATCTAGATAATTTCAATAACGAATTAGGTTTATAATATTATTCATTAAAACTAATCTTTTTGACGGCCTTTATACCGTTCCTTACTTGCTTTGTAAAGAAGATTTTTCTCGTCTTCTGACAGATTTTCATATCCAATTTTATTAATACGGTCCAAGATACGATCTACTTCACATTGAAATTTCCATCGTTTTGCCTGTTTTTTTTCATCTATCCAATATCCAACGTCAGCTATGCTCTTTCGAAATATAAAAGACAAACCCTGCCAGTGCCTGTTGGACTTCAGATATATATACCCAATAATCATACCAGAGAGATGCGTTAAGTGGCTGATGTTTGATCCTGCTTCCATGGATGAAAAGAATGCAAGAGCACCAACAAAGAGTACAAACCATTTTACTTTTATAGGAATTAGAAAATAGAGATATACAGTTCGGTTTGGAAACATGAGGCCGTAGGCCATAAGAATTCCGTACACAGCACCGCTGGCGCCAATAAGAACCATATAATTTTCAGATGATATATTTAATAAAAGCCAGACTATTCCGGAACCAATTCCTGTAATGAAATAATATTTTAAAAACTCCTGTTTACCCCAAATCATTTCCATTTCTGATCCAAACATCCATAGCACTAACATATTTATGGCAACGTGCCAAAATCCTCCGTGAATAAATATGTACGTAAATGGTTGCCAAATCATGGGCCAAATTGTGGCTGGAGACAAACCAAAAATCCCTGCAAGGTCCACTTGGTCTTGTGCTATAATCTTAAAAACAAACAGAAGTAAATTTATTCCAATAATAACCTTGATTACATCGGTAAAGTACCGGGGTTTCCATGAAAATTGCCCGTGTTGTGATTGTAGTTGATATCGCATATCAATTCTCGTAATGCAACTGTTTCTGTCTAAATCGGTTCCGAAGGTTTAACAGGGGTGTCATGGCGCTAGGGGGAGCTTCCGGAACCCGTAGTTGATGTTTTTTATAAATGCTTGTATTTAATCCTTCTGTTTTTAAAAAATGGTGTGCAGCACTTACAAAAAGGTCAAAAGGGAAAACCCCTTTAATCTTTGTTAACCCAATTTCATTTAAACCGTCCCTTATAATTGTGCTGCAACTCCGGGTAAACATATTAAAACCACGATATTTTTCCGGTTTCTTCGGATTTGATTTTGCAGAACGAATGAGATCCAACTCTCGACAATATACTTGTGAAAGGTGATCGGTATCAATACCCTCAACCCGTACCACGTGAATAGTCCTCATAAAATTTCGTCCAAATTTATCGTAATAAACCTGCCCATTGTCCAACACCTCAAATGCGTCGTTATTTGGAGAAGGGGCAAACTCACCTATCGCAGGACGAAAAAAATATTCCTCTGCAGACATAATTTCATTCTCATTCAATAAATGAGAATAATTGAAAATTTGTCCATTTACATTAATAGCATTATGCCCTAAGCTGGAATACCAGTACTTTACCAATCGTTCATTATAATAAAGCTCTACAAAGGGTGTCTCGGTCTCGGGGACATTCGGCCACATGATAACAATTGGAAGGTTGTCCTCATAATCCCGTTGTGGAAGAAGCCGTCCGTAAACTGATTGACCTTTCCAGTGATCCAGATACCCGCTCCATATCTTTTCATTTTCGAAATAAATATCCTCGCGCTTTCCCTGCAAAAAAGTTTTTTTTCCCATTTGGGTTAATATCCCTTTATAAATTTTATTTTTCTCCGTCATACGAGAACTTTCCTCAAGACTTCAAATGACTTTAGTTTCTTTAATCCTTCAAAATGATACTGAAAACAAGTGGTTAAATACTCACTAATCACAGCTCTGTCCTTTTTAGTAATTGGAATGTCTTTCAATGAATCCGGAGAACTATTCTGAAGTCCATTCAATAACGCCCGACTGTTTGGACCTGCAAATGGATTAGGAAAAATAATGCCTGCGAAATCCCTTTTCTTAAAGTCTGGTTTAAAGCCGAGGAGAGACAATAGCTTTAATTCAAAAGACCAAAACACCAGGTTAAACCGATTATCTCCAATATTAAACAGCCGGATTACATTCACCAGCTCATCAAATAATTCCTTATGCGGATCATGGTCTATAACTGTTTTGTCAGTCAATTCTATTACGGAAAGCACATAAGCAATTTTTTTTAGGTCATTTTGCAAATGTGACCATGTTTGGACAAAAGAAACCTTTGATACTGTTTGAATCTCTCTTGTTTCTTTAAAATAAAGCACTAAATCAAGATAATTAGCAGGTTGAAAATATGCAGCTTTTTGCGAATTTTTTTTCTTTGCCCCATGAATAATAACACTGATCTTTCCCTTCTCTCTCGTAAGGCACCTTGCAATAATGCTTGTGTTACTATAGGAAAAACTTTTAAGAACAATAGCACGGGAATGAACGATCATTATATTTCAGGATTTATTAGTAAAAATAAAAACCATAAATTTTTGAAAGGTTTTTTTAACTTTGATTAAATAAATTATGGATCGTGTTAATACGCTTTCCCATAGATAACAACATGTTTTGCAGAATTCCCGGAATAAACACACCTCATTTCACTGGGGTCCTCTTTATATAAAATACAGCGGATTGTTGCTTTTGTATCCTCTTTTATTTTCATTTCTGTTTTCTGTGTTCCATCCCATCCACAGCGAATAAAACCGCCTTTATTTTCAATAATATCCTTAAAGTTACTATAAGACGAAACCGTGTGGGTGTTCTTTTGTCTAAATGCCAGCGCCTGATCAAACAACCCTTTCTGAATTTCTTCAAGTAATAAGGGAATTTGTTCTGTTAATACGTTTTTTTCAAGGATTATCTTTTCGCCTGTGTCACGGCGAACAAGAACTGCTTTCCCACCCTCGATATCCCTTGGGCCCACTTCAAGCCGGAGGGGAACACCTTTCATCTCCCATTCATTAAATTTAAATCCTGGGGTATTATCGCTCCAGTCTTCATAGATACGAACACCCTTGGCTCTCATTTCATCTAAAACAGGAGAAATAAATTTTCGCACTTTTAAACACCCACTTTCATCCCGGGAAATAGGAACCATCACAACTTGGTATGGAGCAATTTTCGGAGGCAGGCGTAAACCTTTATCATCACCATGGGCCATAATTACAGCCCCAACAAGACGGGTACTCACACCCCAGCTGGTAGCAAAAACCAGCTCTTCTTGGTTGTCTCTATTTTGAAAGGTAACATTAAAAGCTCGAGAAAAATTTTGCCCTAAGTTATGAGATGTGCCAGCCTGAAGCGCTCTCTTATCCCTCATCATAGCTTCTATACAATAGGTCTGTTCTGCCCCAGCAAACTTTTCCGATTCTGATTTCAATCCTGTTAAAACCGGGATTGCGAGAAATTCTTCTGCCAGTTTCTTATATAATCCAAGGATCTTCAAGGTTTCTTCCTCAGCCTCCTCCGCCGTGGCATGGGCAGTGTGTCCTTCCTGCCATAAAAATTCAGAGGTTCTCAAGAAAAGGCGCGTTCTCATTTCCCACCTTACTATATTTACCCATTGATTAATAAGTACCGGAAGATCACGGTAGGATTGAATCCATTTTTTGTACATAGACCAAATGACGGTTTCAGAGGTCGGTCGTATTATTACTTCTTCTTCAAGTTTTGATTCTGGATCAACAATAATTTCGCCCTCATCATCAATTTTAAGCCTCGTGTGAGTTACCACTGCACACTCTTTTGCAAAGCCCTTAATATGTTCTGCCTCCTTGGAAAAAAAAGACTTGGGGATCAACAGCGGGAAATATGCATTGACATGTCCAGTCTCTTTAATCATACGATCCAAAGGTTCCTTAATGTTCTCCCAGAGAATAAAACCGTACGGCCTGATAACCATAGTACCCTTCACAGGACCATAATCTGCAAGCCCGGCCTGCTTGACCACATCAGTATACCAGGAAGCATAATTTTGGCTCTGCGGCGTAATACCCTTAGACATAATCCTGATTTTTTAACAATTTAATCTGGTTGATTTCTCTATTATAATTTGAATAAAGACTTGAATAGAAATTACCGGGGATGACCGGAGCATTCAATAAAAACGTTTTAAGACCTTCCTTGTTTTTTTATTCTCATGATTTTTCCTATTTTCTTTTAAGAATTACCAAAAACACACGGAGTATTGCTCAACTTATAACAAGATTTTATGATAACACCCTTTAGAAAATCAACCCGATTTATCAACTGTACTATCGGCGGACACCCAAAAGCTGATGCCATCCTTTGCAGAGAAGGAACTATCAAAACAATTGGTCTTTCCGACGAAATAAGCGGTGATGAAACGATTGATTTAAGGGGTGGTATAGTCTATCCCGGTTTCACAGATTCACACATACATCTCCTTGGGCTTGGAGTGTCCCTGGAAACTCTATGCCTAAATAACATTATCAGCTTGGAGAAAATTATTGAAAAAGTGGTTCAAAAAATAAAAAAAGTCAGCAAAGAACAGTGGTTTCAAGGGTGGGGATGGGACCAAAACAATTGGGCAGACACTGGTTATCCCACTAAAGAGATGCTTGATGCTGTCTCCCCTAATATTCCCATTTACCTCAAGCGGATAGATGGGCACACTGCCTGGGTTAATTCTAGAGCATTAACAATTGCAAATATTACAAAGGACACAAAAGATCCGGATGGGGGAAAAATACTCCGGGACAATTATGGAGAACCCACTGGCATTTTAATTGACAGTGCAATGGAATTGGTCAGTCGATTCATTCCAAAATATTCCAGAGCAGCTAAAAAAAGAATGCTACTCATGGCCATTTCCCTGCTAAACCGTCTGGGAATTACCTTTGTCCACGATGCTGGAACTGATCTTGAAACAATTGAAATTCTAAAGGATATCATTTCTGAAAAACAACTTAACATTTGTATTTACGCCATGTTAAACGATGATCATAGGGTCTATGACAGCTACTTAACATCTGGACCGTTTTTTGATGACAATGGCTATCTCACTATAAGAACCATAAAACTATTTCTGGATGGCGCTCTTGGCTCAAGGGGGGCGGCTCTTCTGCGCCCCTACTATGATGATCCTGAGAATACCGGAATTATATTACTTAATACACAACAAGCCATCAATAAAGTCAAAAAATTTAATGGTGCGGGATTCCAAGTCAGTATCCATTGTATTGGCGATCGTGCCAACCGAATTGGTCTTCATATTTTTGAAACCGTGGGAGAGAGAAAATTACGTAATCGTATTGAACATGCTCAAATTCTTCATCCAAATGATATTAAACGTTTTGCTGAGATTGGAGTTATTCCTTCCATGCAACCAGCCCACTGCACCAGCGATATGCATTGGATTAATAAACGACTAGGGACAGATCGTTTACATAAAGCATATAATTGGCAGTCTCTTCTCACATCAGGAACCATTATTGCTGGAGGTTCGGATGCCCCGGTTGAATCCCCAGATCCGCTCTCCGGGATTTACGCTGCCGTCACCCGGAAGGATAACTCCGGACACCCCGCTGGCGGCTGGAGAAGACATGAGCGGCTTACCATTGAACAGGCAATTCTTATGTACACTGAATGGCCTGCCTACGCCGCTTTTACAGAAAACACAAGAGGAAAAATAAAATCCGGGTTTCATGCACACTTTACTGTTCTTTCAAATAACCTGACATCTATTCCACCAGAAGATATCTTACATACAAAAGTATTATTCACAATTGTTAACGGAAAGGTGGTGTACGCTGAATGATAACTAAGACTGAAATAAAACAAATCCGTTCCCTGTCAAAGAAAAAATACCGTAAACAATATGAGCAATTTATCATAGAGGGTTTACGTCCCATTACTGAGGCCGTGAAAAGTACAACACCAAATCTGCAGATTTATATGACGGATTCATTTGCACAACATCCCAAACACGTCCGTTTTCTCCAAACCCTTCAAAAGACAAATTACGTTCTGACAACTGTTCAAGAATCAATAATGAAAAAACTTTCTGGTACAGTAACTCCACCGGGCATTATTGCCACGTGTTCCTTGCCAAAACAAGACTCCCCCGATCTCTCAAAAAGGGTAAATTGGCTCTATTTAGATTGCATCCGTGACCCTGGGAATCTAGGCACTCTCCTCAGGACGGCGGCATGGTTTCATGTTACCCATGTTGCTTTTTCCCCGGGCTGTATTGATCCGTACAACCAAAAAGTTGTTCGCGGCGGCATGGGGTCGCATTTTCATCTTTCCATCTATCAAAACATGGATTTATCTGAATATAAAACACACAAATATACTGCCGTTGGGGCAGATCAAAACGGTACCCCCCTTAGCAACATAACACTCTCAAACTCAATGCCCTGGGTGTTAGTGCTGGGAAACGAAGCGGATGGTATTTCATTAAGAAATATCCCGCTACTAGATTGTACCGTTTCCATTCCAAAAATTGGTATGGGAGATTCGCTAAATGTAGCAATAGCCGGCGGAATCATACTTCACCAAATAACTTCCCTTTAAAGAATAGGAAGGGAAACCTAACTTCTTTCCTTGTTCTTATAAAAAACGTAATTTCGTGTGCTATGAAAAATAAGGAATCAGACCCACATGAACCAGACCCTTACTGTCAAAACCGCTTTCGGCATTGTACTCGTCTCTGTCCTGATCGCGATACTGGCCGGATCTTTTCCTTTTTTCTTTAGCTCCACATTTTTACCTGAAGAAAACACGCGTACGCTTTCACTGCTGTCTATTTTCCTTGGGCAGGGTTTCATGATTATTCCTCTCCTGGTTTTTCTCTATTTTAGAAAAGAATCATTTGCGAACAGATTCCGTCTTCAGTCGGTACCAACAACTGTTCTATCTGCAACTATTCTTTTATCTGTCGGCATTATTGTAATTTCAGATGAAATTGATCGTCTAACAAACCTGATACTGCCACAGCCAGACTCTTTTGATCAACTGGCAAATATGCTAAGATTTGATTCTATCTGGTCAGCGGTTTTTCTTCTGTTCACCATTTCGATTCTTGCTCCATTGACCGAAGAACTTATATTTCGTGGTTTTCTCCAAAAATTTTTGGAAGAATCCTGGAAAGATGTCACAAAAGCTATTCTAATAACCAGTATTTTCTTTGCCTTCATTCATATGAACCCTTACTGGATAATTCAGATTTATTTTATGGGCGTTCTCTTGGGATATCTTGCATGGCGAACGGGATCTATTATTCCTAGTTTTATTCTTCATGGATTAAACAACAGCTTCGCTCTGTTGCTAAACAATACTACACCATCAATAGAAAAAATTTATTCCTGGAATGGCCACGTTTCCCCCCTGCTGTTAGCGGCAGCAGTAGGGCTAATAATTATTGGATTTAAACGATTACACACTCATTTGGAGATCCTATCATGAAAAAAGAAATGTTCAGCCATGAAATTTCCGTCCTTAGGAACACCTTCCGCCGGCTGCTCCGCCGACACGCCCACACAAATCTGACAAAAATTATACAGAAAACACACCCTGCAGATTTAGCGGTACTCTTCCGGTATTTTACTGATGTTGAGCAAAAAACTCTGTTTGATCTCATGAGAGAAGAAGAACACACTGCAGAATTTTTAACAGAATTAGATGAAGCAATTCTTGTTAAAATTCTTGAGAATGAAGATCCTGAGAGAATAGCAACTATCTTTCATGAACTAGGTTCAAATGATCAGGCTGATATTCTAAATCTTTTATCTGAACAAATGACGAATGCCGTTCTTGAACTGCTTCAGAAAGAAGAAAAGAAAGAAGTGGAAGAGATTATGGGTTATCCAGAAGACAGCGCCGGGGGCCTGATGTCCACAGATGTATTTACCCTCCATGAAAACATAATTGCCCGGGACGCTATTCAAAGCCTCCAAGATCAAGAAGAAGCCGAAATGGTTTTTTATCTTTATGTAACTGACAACGACGACTGTCTTGTCGGTGTTATATCACTCCGGGATCTTGTAATTGCTCATCCTGAAAAAACACTAGGCAACATCATGACAAAAAATGTCGTTTCTGTCCAGCCAGAAACAGACCAGGAAGAGGTGGCAAAAATAGTTTCTCGGTACAATTACCTGGCAGTACCTGTTATTGACTTAGAAGACCATATGCTTGGAATCGTTACGGTAGACGACGTGGTGGATGTAATCAGAGAAGAGGCAACAGAAGATTTTCTCCAAATGGCAGGCGCTGGAAAAGACCGGGAAATACTTCTAAAATCTGCCTGGGGAAATGCCCGCTCAAGGCTCCCATGGCTTTTTGCGAGTTGTATCGGTGGAGTAGCTGCTGTAGCTATAATTGGTGTTTTCAAAAACATGCTTGAAACCACCGTTGCCCTCGCAGCATTCATTCCGGTTATTATTGGCATGGGTGGTAATATTGGAATCCAATCATCCACAATTATTGTTCGAGGCCTAGCTACTGGGCGTGTTGATATTGGCAATAACCTAAAAATCATCTTAAAAGAAATTAAGGTCGGTCTCATCCTTGGGATTTTATATGGACTGTTATTGGGGGTTTTTGCGACTCTAAAATTTGTCAACACAACACCTTATTTAGGACTTATAATCTCATTGAGCATATTATCATCAATGATCATCTCTACCTTTGTAGGTACGCTTGTGCCTCTTCTTTTCCGAAAGCTGACTATTGATCCTGCAATTGCTACGGGTCCCTTTGTCACAACCAGCATTGACATTATAGGTGTTACTCTTTATTTCCTGATAGCTTCTGCTCTTATTCCCAGCGGATGATTTTTCTCTTAATTGTTCTTGTTTCCAGCTTAAGCCTTTATATTTGCTTTACACTTTATTTCTGGATAGGATTAAAACGCCTAAAACCAAATCAAAATATCCGTAAACATTATCCTCCTGTATCTGTGATTGTAGCAGCAAGAAATGAAGAGTTCCTTCTGCCAAGGCTCCTCTCAACGCTGGTAAAACAAGATTATCCCGTTGATAAATTAGAAATTATCATAGCAGATGACAGATCAACAGACAAAACATGGGAATGTATTACAAACTACTCCAATCGGTTTCCCCACTTTTCGGGCATTAAAATAACTGAGCAGTCAAAAAAGATGTCTCCTAAAAAACATGCTCTCTCTAGGGCAATTGATCTTTCGTCTGGAGAAATAATTATATCCACCGATGCTGATTGTTTCGTATCGAAAACATGGATATCAAGTATGGTTTCTTCATTTAAAAAAAGTACCGGGATTGTGGTGGGATATTCTGCAATAGACCGGTCCCAGAAATCATTTTTATGCCATTATCAAGCGCTGGATTTCTTAGCGCTCATGTCTGCAAATGCCGGCTCCCTAGGATGGGAAAATGCCTGGTCGGGCTCCGGACAAAACCTTGCTTTTCGTCGATCTGCTTTTGATATGATTAGTGGTTTTACTCCTGTTTCCAATCAGGTTTCTGGCGATGATATGTATTTAGTACAGTCCATTTCGAAAAAACACGGGGTTATTTTCAACACTTCACCGGAAGGTTTTGTCAAAACATCTCCTGTGTTATCAGTAAAACAGTATTTAAATCAAAGAATTCGCTGGGCCTCTAACGCTCGCACGTTAGCAAAACAAAACACTTTTTTTCTCTTTTTTCTCTTTTCCGCTTTTCTCTGTAACCTGTCTTTATTGCTTGGATTTTTTTTTACTCCCATATTGTATTATTTTCCAATTTTTTGGGGTGGAAAAACTTTTTTCGATGGTCTTGTAATTCAAGCAGGAAGCACAAAATTCAACACTCCGATAAAGATCTCAACATTCATCGTTTGGTCGCTTTTTCAACCTGTCTATATCCCGTTTATTGGTTTTTCCGGACTGATAGGGAAATTTCGCTGGAAAACTTAAAATGCTTCTTACGAAAAAATCACTTTTTTACAGAAACCAACTTAAAACAGCAGCAATTAATTATATCCCCTGGATGTTTATTTTGTCTTTCCTTCCAGGACAAATGTACAACCTGACTGTCTGGGGCATTAAAATTGGAGAGATACATTTTGAAAAGAACAATCACGAATCAATTCAAATCACAACAAAATCTATCGGATTAATGAACTATCTCTGGCCATTTGACAACCAATACAAAACCACTTTTGATACAGTAACCTACGGAATCCGTTCCTATGAAAAGAAAATTCATCAGGGAGAGTTCAAACAAAAACTCAAGGGGGTGTGGATACCGGAACAAAAGGGAATTCTCTATGACAAATCTCTTGTGATGCGGCCTGGCGACTGTCAAACAATCTTTACCATTTTAACCAGAGTAAGCAAGCAAAAAGCTGATAAGCTTGATACAATATGGTACCCGATGGAACACGAGGGAGGACTGTTTAAGGCTCGGCTTCTTTGGGCTGACTCCATTAATGTTTGGGCAGGAAACGACTCCATCCTTTGTGATCATTATCGGTTGGATATTGACTCAACTGAAAATAAAATAAAAATACTTGATCAAACCGATTATTTTAGCGAAAATATTACCCAGTCTAATCTTATAAAACAACTGTGGGTAGAAAAGTCTGGTGAAAGAAAAATTATTCAGGCATCAGTTCAGATGTCTAGATTAACTATGAAAGCAATCATTAATCTTGAATGATTTTCTAAAAAGAAATAAGAATCATTTTCTAATCTGGGCAATTCTCCTTTTCGGTATTATTATTGCACTCAAAATGGGGATTGATGAAAAGGCTGTTGTCTTTTTTACCCTTCTCCTCGGTTTGTTCACTCAGGTGTTTTCCGGATTGGGAGCCCTTATTGCTCTAATTCCCTGGATCGGCCCTTTCATCGTAAAAGTATTTACAATCCCATTCTTCTGGATATTAAACGCTTTGGGATATTTTGTATCTTTATTAGCCATAAAAAAGGGATACACAAAAGAGGTCGCCAGCTCAAGGGTGCTTACTGTTGCTCTCTTAACCGGAATAGTTATTGGATATGTTCTCGGCCACATAATTCCATTAAGGTAAGCCGAACAATATGTATTTTATCTATTCTTTTTTATTCATACCTAACATAAACAATCATTCCTAGCTATGAACCTTCTAATTATACAGGGACCTAACCTTAATCTTTTGGGTAAAAAATCTTCTCAGGTTGGAAAACACATTACTTTAGATAAAATAAACAAAAACCTTCGGATCCAAGTAAAAAGCAAGAGTATCAACTTAAAATTTCTTCAGACCAACAAAATAGAAAAAGTAGTTACCTCACTACAAAGAAATAGAAACTGGACCGATGGAATTCTAATTGCACCCATGGCATGGGCAAAATTTGAATATGTCCTGAAAGAAACACTTCAGTTAATTAAACTTCCTGTAGTAGAAATATTTTTTGAGGGAACCTTCTTTATGGGAACCGGAAAAAAAGATTCTATACTCACTGACATGTGTATTGATTCCATAGAAGGTCTTCCCGAAGAAGTATTTACTTATGGAATAGATCGTTTAATTCGCCATATACAGAAAACTCTTTAATCCAAAAATCGTGTCATCTTTTCGTGTCTTCCTCTGCCCGGCTCTATTATTAATTCTATGGGATTGTGCCAATAAACCAAAACCTACAATCAGCAAAAAGTCTAAACAACCTGATATTTATTACTCTAATGATAAAATCAATATGACTGTTATAGTTTCATCTGGAACGACAGGGCCATTTTCATCCGAAACTCCACCATCTCTTTCTCCAGGTTCGCTATTATCAAATATGTTAACTTCTATTCTGGATGATTCGCTCAGAGTCGCCGTACGAAGCATTATTTTGTCCGCATTGCCCCCGAAGGCACTAGACTATAAATTGCAAGACGCAAAAATTTCGGCACAATCATCTATTCTTTACTATGCTGTGGACACAGCATCAATTAGAAAAATTGTTAAACCCATAATAAACAGGTATTCCAATCCCGGGCGCATTCAAACCTCATTGCTTTTTAACAACAAAGCAACTTTCCCCTCCATTGAAGAATTATATCTGATAAAGCTGATGAAACCCTTCGGTGGCGCCTTAGTTCCAAAGTTGTCAAAACTCTTACCAAATGCTCCAAGGGCTTATCGAAACGGAATTCACAGAGGAATTGATTTTTATATTGATTGGGGAACTAATATCAATGCTATGGCGGACGGTGTTGTCATTCGAGCAGAGCATAACTATAGTGAAATCTCACCTGAATTCCGTCAATCATTACTTAATAAAACAAAAAAAACCGGATATACACCTTCAGATATTTTTGAACATATTCTTCTTGGACAAACTGTCTATATTGATCATGGATTCAGTCTTCTCCCTGGGTATCGTGCTGTTTCCATTTATGCACATCTGTCATATATCGAAGACACAATCCGGCCAGGGGTTATTGTTGAAGGAGGACAGTTAATCGGAATGTCCGGCAATTCAGGAACAGAACCATCAGCAAGGGGTGTCAGAGACAATGCTCACCTTCACTGTGAGTTGCTTTTACAAAACAAAAGCGGGGAGTTCTATCTGGGACAGGGGCTTTCATACGATGACCTTATCCCTTTATTAAACAAGATTTTCTCTTATTAGTCTAGCAATAAAACCACAAGAGGTTTCTTCTTCTTCAATAAAATCTTATTAAAACAGATATTAATTCATGCCCGAAGCAACCCAATCCATTTCTTATTTTGATCTTATTTATATTCTTATTCCGGTATGCATCGTCATATATATATATTTTAAATGGCAGTTAGAATATTCAATAGTAATCTATGCACATGTCCGTATGTTTATACAACTCATAGCTATCGGATATTGTCTAAAATATATTTTTAACAATAACCATCCTGCCATCATTTT
Organism: uncultured Fidelibacterota bacterium; assembly: GCA_913054425.1. Taxonomy (GTDB): domain Bacteria; phylum Fidelibacterota; class Marinisomatia; order Marinisomatales; family UBA8229; genus UBA8229. The sequence goes on along the minus strand of CAJXJG010000001.1, from coordinate 57,363 downwards.
ACTGATCCTTACTGTCATGATTATAATAGCGGGTTATATTGCTCCCAGACCCCTGAAGAAAAAACAATCTTTCCACTATTTATTTTCAACTATAGCCATTTTTCTTTCAGGATCTACTACACTTTATATTGTGACACAACACGTTATTCATATCAATCCGTGGTATAATCCGAATTTTTTAATTCCTTTGGGGGGAATGGTTTTTGCTAATTGCATGAATTCAATTAGTCTTGCAGCTGAACGATTTGAAAATGAAAATGAAAACGGATTATCCTTTGAAAAGCAGAGAAACATTGCATTCAGCGCTTCTCTTATTCCCATTACCAATTCTCTTCTGGCCGCTGGTTTAGTTTCCCTGCCAGGGACCATGACCGGAATGATATTGTCCGGTATTTCTCCAATCATAGCGGTAAAATATCAAATCATGGTTATGTGTATGATCTTTAGCTCAACGGGCATTTCCTCAGCGTTATATTTGACACTGATAAGAACAAAATAAAGAACACCCTCAATATTATCCCCCTAAAATTCCTATTTTAACAAGATCATTTTTTGGGTTTGTACAGCATCTCCCTCCTGAATTTGAAATAAATACAGCGTAACACTAATTGATTATACAATGCTTATGATAGGTGTTTTCTTCTTAATCGATTCGAGTTCCCTACAACATTAATAGAGGAAAGAGCCATGGCTCCCTCAGCGATTATCGGATGTAACAATCCCAAAAACGCCATGGGCAATGCAATTACATTGTATATAAAAGCCCAGAATAAATTTTGCTTAATTTTTTTAAACGTGGCTTCCGCTAGAATTGCTGTACGAACAACGCCACCCAAATCTCCTTTCACCAACACAATATCCCCAGATTCTATTGCAATATCCGTCCCCGTTCCCAAGGCAATGCCCACGTCTGCTTGCGTCAGTGCCGGAGCATCGTTAATTCCATCTCCAACCATTGCGACGATTTCCCCTTGATCCTGATAGCGGGAAATAATCCCAGCTTTTTCGCCTGGAAGAACTTCGGCGTGCACCTCTGTAATCCCGAAAATTTCTCCAAAAGATTCTGCAACCTCACTGCGGTCCCCAGTAAGCATAACGCAACGTATTCCCCTTTGTTTTAATTCATTTATCGCTGCTATAGCATCTTTTTTTATACTGTCTACAAATTCAATGAAACCATATACAGTGCTATCCACTGAAATATAAACAACTGTCAGATTTGCTTTCTCATTGCTGTTTGCAGAAACAAATTTTGAATTCCCCACTTTTATCTCCCTGCCGTTTACCAAAGCACTGACCCCTTGTCCTGGAACAACTTTCACGTCTTTTGTAGGAATTAAGGCGATTTCTTTTCTCTCTGCAAAACGAACAATTGCCCATGCTAAGGGGTGTGTGGATTCTTTTTCAACCGAAGCCGCAAGCTGGAGCAATTCATCTGCAGAATATTTACCTGTTACTTTAATTTTTATAACCTCCATCTTTCCATCTGTCAAGGTGCCTGTTTTATCAAACATAATTGTAGTGATTTCCTTCATTCTCTGAATCGCTCCACCATCCCTGATCAGTATACCGTTTTCGGCCCCCAACCCGCTCCCCACCATAAGAGCAGTAGGGGTTGCTAAGCCAAGAGCACAGGGGCAAGCAATTACTAATACAGCAATCGCGGCAAAAAGAGCCGACTCCACAGGAGTTAGCGATAAATTCAACCAGGGAACCCAAGGAGCGAATATTTCCGCTGCAGATTTCATTGCGCCTGGAAAAACTAACCACACAATAAACGTCAATACTGCAAACCCTAAAATAATTGGGACAAAAACTGAAACAATCTTATCTGCAAAAATCTGTATTGGTACTTTCGTATTTTGGGCAGTTTCCACCATTTTAATAACGTGGGATAAAAAGGTTTCTTTTCCAACGCGTGTCACCTCCACCTTCAGTGTACCATCAATGCTGATGGTTCCTCCAATAACTTCATCATTAGGACCTTTGGTTACAGGAAGTGACTCGCCCGTTACCATGGATTCGTCAACTGCAGAGCTGCTACCAACAACTATTCCATCGGTTGGAATATTTTCTCCCGCTCGTACAATCATTACTTGTCCTATTTTAAGATCGCGTACATCAATCACGGTTTCCACACCCAATCCATCAACCACCAGAGCTTGTTTTGCTTCCAAATCCATAAGTTTGCGAATAGATTCCGACGACCTTCCCCGTGCTCTGGTCTCTATAAACCGACCGGTCAAATGAAACGCCATAATCATTCCTGCAATTCCAGCAAATGAATGAAGAGGAAAATAAAACCCTAAAAAACCAGTTGAGAGTGCAGCCAAAGAACCCATGGCAATCAGCACGTCCATATTTGGATTGCGATGGATTGAGGATAACCAAGCGCTTTTCATGGTTTCTTTACCGGGCAGGAACAAAACAAAGCCACTCATAATAATCATCCCTAAATGGAATATATCTTCTGTTGGCCAAGCAACACCAAAGACCATCTCCACAAACATCCATAGCATCGCAGGAATAGTTAAACCCCATGCAATTACTATATTATGTCTTGCGGTACTAATTTGCTGCTCGGTTTTCAGGGAAAGGTTTTCTGTGGAATCCTTTTCACCAGGATCAATAAGATTTACACCATAGCCGGTTGCTTTCACTGCCTCAATTAGTTTCTCGGGGTCCGCGTCCCCCTCTATCTTCGCTTTTTCCAAGGTTAAATTCACTAAAACAGATTTTACACCCGCTACATTTTGAAGTGCTTTTTCTACCGTCGAAACACAGCCAGCACAATGCATACCCTCTATAATGAGTTCAATATGTTGATTCGCTTCCATAGTGCCATTAATTTATGAGATATTAAATTTGTTTCCTTTTTTCTTTTTCAATAGTTTCCCACTGAAAAGTTGTCTGATAATAATACTTACCTCCACATACATAATCATCAGAAAAAACAGTTCTGAATTACAATTATAAAATTATTCTGTATTTTTACCTGGTTGAAAATATTTTTTTATTAATCATTTTTATGAAACAAAAAATTTTATGGTACAAAACAAATTACTGTTAATACAATTATTCTTCCTTTTATCAATACCGGTTGTCCTTTCCGGACAACATCACAGCCGGGATAAAATTCCGGCAATCTGTGAAATCTCTGGTATAGTGGTTGATTCGTTAACCAATCAACCCATTGAATATGCATCTATATCCGTTATCAGAAAAAATAAAGAAATCGAAACAGGGGGGGTAACCAATAAGGATGGGAGGTTTTATATCCAGGAGATAAGGCCTGGGCACTATGATCTTAAAGTTGAATTCATGGGATATGCACCGGTGGTTATAAAAAAAATTAAACTGTCCTTTCAGGGTACTATTAAAAAGAACGTAGGAATAGTAAAACTAATCCAAGTCCTAATTCCGCTTGAGGGAGCCACTGTGACAGAAGATCGTCCAATATTTGAGTTTAAAACGGATAAAATGATTTACAATTCATCTGATGATATTATCGCGGACAGCGGTACTGCTGAAGATGTGTTAAATAAAGTGCCCATGGTAACAGTAGACATGGAAGGGGAAATTTCTTTGCGTGGCAATCCCAATGTTAAAATATTGGTAAACGGACGCCCCAATCGCACTGGAGCTGAAGCGAACAAGGTTGATAACATTCCTGCATCCTTAATTGATAAAGTTGAGATAATTACCTCTCCTTCTGCTAAATATGACCCGGATGGAATGGCAGGTATTATAAATATTATCTTAAAAAAAGGAAAATACGAAGGGCTGAATGGAAGCATCAAAATTAATGGTAAACATAATAAATTTAACAGTTTCGACAAAATGAACGGTTATACTGTCTACGGTAATTATAAAACTGAAAGATGGAATTTATATTCTTCGCTGAATTTGAATAGTCGTATAAGGACAATGAAGGGATATCGAAATGTAGATACAAAATATTTAAATGGTGATCCTACTTTTTCAAGTCATTACAACTTAAATGTTGACTCCCAACGCCCCGGGAATTCCCTCACACTCGGCACAGATTATTTTTTAGGTGAATTTCTTGAAATCAATGGAGAAATCAGGTATGTCATAAATAAGCATAATTCTTCAGAAAATAAATTATACTCCTTACCTATAATTGAGACCGTTGCCACTCGAAACGCTGATTTTGGGGGGAATTATAGTATCAACGGTAGATTGGGTATGATAAAAACATTTGACAGGCCAGAACATAAATTTTCGTTCTCTCTCTATAATAATCAAAAGATTGACTCCGGGTATGTTGAATTGATTCATCCAACATATACTGACAGGACCATTTTAAGCAGCAATATAAATTTATCAGAAATAAACCTGCTATATACCTGGCCCCTATCTAATGACACTAAATTTGAATTGGGATATGACGGAAGATTCGACAATAATACCGAATTTATGGACTTTATATTTACTGATTCCGAAGATGAAAATTTCCAGCCATTTTCTGGAACAAATAATTTTGGCTATAAACGGAATATCCATGCTGTGTTTGCAGAATATGATTACAAGCTTAACACATCCTTCAGTATTAAACCCAGTATCCGGCTTGAGTATGTGGGTAAAAATATTTCATTTACTTCAATTATTACCCAAAACAATGATTCAATTATTTACGCTCAAATTCTAGACTCCCTGGGGAATCAATCCCTTCAGGATGATTATCGGACAATTTATCCTGACTTACATTTCACCTATTTGCCGAATAAAAAGCAGAGCATTCAGTTTGGTATGAGCAAACGGGTAAACCGCCCCGGGGCTGGCGGTCATGGTCGAGGGTCACGATCTATTCGTCCTTTCCCAAGAGATTTATATTCCGAAAGGTTTATCTTTATGGGAAATCCATTTCTAAAACCAGAATATTCTACACAATATGACCTTTCATTTAAAAGCTCTATCCCCATGGGGTTTGCCTACACAAACCTGTATTACCATCAACTTGAAGATATTATTGAATGGGTGGATGACGACCGATTTGAGAATGCAGACATACTTACTTTCGACAATGCAGATTTAGGCACAAAAGTCGGTATTGAACTGTTTGCCATGGTTATGGGACAAATCGTTGGCGCTGGATACAGCCAATCAAAACTGGAGGATGATTCCCAAAACTATGAACTCATTGGTACTCGGGAACATTTCAACATATTTTCCAGAATCAGCTTACCGGAAAAATTTATCAAACTATTCGATTATGAATTCGGTTTTTATTATATGGCTATAAAAGTGCCGGGGGGCAGTCTGTTTGGAGATAAGGGTACCTTGTGGGCAAACAGTGGAATATCAAAATCCTTTTTGGAAGGAAAATTGACAGTATCCTTCGGCATTAACAATCTTTTCAACAGTGGCGGATTTCAATTGAACATAGAGAAGCCTCTTTATGATAATACCGGTTATTATGCAGATGAATTTACCGACGTAAATATGTCCCGCCATCCCCGCACATTCACTCTTAATTTCAAATACAATTTTGGGAAGATACAGGAGGATCAGAGAAAAAATAGGCAGGGACTTGGGCGTGAGGGTGGCGGAGATACCATGGATATGGGATATTAATAATTTTCATAATATAGCTTTCTTTCTTTTAACTGACAGCTTCTCAATTGTAAACTTTCCAACCATATTTTTTTTTAAGTGACATTAATCGCCACCCTGCCAAACCAAGCCCTGGCACGAAGTGTCTTCCAATTCGTCTAACATCACTATCGTTGTCGGCGCCCAATGGGGCGACGAAGGCAAAGGAAAGATTACCGATTTCTTTGCCGGAGAATCCGACTACGTTGTCAGATTTCACGGCGGTAACAACGCCGGTCACACCATTATCGTTGATGGTGTTACTTTTAAACTTCATCTCATTCCTTCCGGAATTGTCTATGGCGAACCCATGTCTATTATTGGCAATGGTGTTGTTGTGGACCCAAAAGCGCTTTTGAATGAAATCGCTTATGTAAAAGATAAAGGTATCGATCCAAAACTCATGGTGAGTGATCGGGCTCATGTCATTATGCCTTATCATATTGCCCTGGATGGGGCGCTTTCCGGACATCAGGGTGACTTGGCAGCCGGAAGCACACGTCGTGGCATTGCGCCTGTGTATGCTGATAAAATGTTCCGCAATGGTATCCGCATGATTGATCTTTTGGAACCGGGTGTGTTCAGAGAAAAATTGGAAAAAGGGTATGCGTTTTCAAAGAGTATTATTGAAAAAGCACTCAATAAAATATTAGATATTTCTTTTGATGAAGTTTTTGATACCTATTTGGATTATGGTCAAAAACTGAAATCTTATATTCAAGACACCTCCGTTGAATTATATAATGCCCACAAGTCCGGCAAGTCCATTTTATTTGAAGGCGCCCAGGGAATTAGTTTGGATGTGGATCACGGCGTTTATCCTTTTACCACTTCATCCAATACGGCTGCGGGGCATATTTCTACGGGAACCGGCGTTAGCTTCAGGGATATTAATCGCATTATCGGTGTTACAAAAGCATATTTAAGTCGTGTTGGCAATAGTCCATTACCATCTGAAATACATGGCGATGAAGCAAAAAGCTTACGGGAAAGGGGTGGAGAATATGGCACCACAACCGGACGTCCCCGGCGTGTAGGCTGGCTTGATTTGGTTCAAGTCCGCCAGGCTGTTCGTGTGAATGGGCTCACAGAAATTGCCCTGACCAAATTAGACATATTAAACGGGTTTGATAAACTGCCCATTTGTGTCGCTTATGATGTGAGCGGCAAACATATCACCGAAATGCCCGCCAGTTTGACCGAATATCGTCATGCAAAACCTGTTTATGAAACATTGTCCGGGTGGGGCGATCTTCCTAAAAATATTTGGGATAAAGGCTACGATGCAATACCCCAAACGTTAAAAGATTATATTTCATTTATTGAGCGCGAAGTGGATTGCCCCGTAAAAATTGTATCGGTAGGGCCGCAACGCCACGAGACTATCATTAGAAAATGATTTACCACGCCGCCACAGAGAAAAATTTTAAATATAAACTCTGTGATCTCTGTGCCTTTGTAGTTTTTTAATCATGGCGTTTACCCTAGAAATAATAGACTTTGATGGGCTGTCCGATTCTGCCATTAAAGCCAAACTTTCTGAATTAAATATTCCGCTCACCACTAATGAAGCACGCAAAATTCAGAATGATATGCTGGGGCGGGCTCCTTCCTTGACGGAACTTATTCTGTTTTCTATTCAAGGTTCGGAACACTGCTCTTATAAAAGCAGTCGTAATCATTTAAAACAATTTACCACCGAAGGTCCTGATGTGATTCTCGGCGCTAAAGAAGATGCGGGCGTGGTTGCAATTGCTACAGACAATGATGGGCATCGCTGGTGTATTGTTATGAGCCATGAATCCCATAATCATCCATCACAAATTGTACCTTATGAAGGCGCCGCCACTGGCGTGGGTGGCAACGTCCGGGATGTTTTATGTATGGGTGCGGAGGTCATTGCGGTCACCGACTCATTCCGCTTTGGTGAAATTAAAAACAATAAAACAAAATGGATTCACGATGGCGTGGTGACCGGTGTTGCCGGCTATGGAAATCCCCTGGGCATTCCAAACGTCGGTGGTGATTTATATTATCACAACGGCTATAACGAAAACTGTTTAGTGACCCTGGTGACGCTTGGCATTGTTCGGGAAAATGATATTATTCATTCCTATGCACCAAAAAACGCAAACGGATATGATTTAATTTTACTGGGCAAACCTACCGACAATAGTGGGTTCGGCGGCGCCAGCTTTGCTTCATTAGAGCTCGAAGAAAAAAAGAAGAAACAAAACAAAGGGGCCGTTCAAGAGCCCAACGCATTTTTGGGGCGGCACTTACTTAAGTCATCCTACGCTCTCTTTGAAATCTTAAAAGAAAAAGGATTGATCAATAAAATCGGCTTTAAGGATTTGGGTGCCGGTGGCGTGGCTTGCGCCAGTGTGGAATTAGCAGAAACATCCGGTTACGGTGCAGAAGTGTGGATGGAGAAAATTCATATCAGCATGGAAGGATTGCATCCGTCCGTTTATCTTTGCAGCGAAACCCAAGAGCGATTTATGTGGGTTTGTTCACCTGAAGTAACGCCCATGATTTTAGACCATTATAATAATGTCTTTGACCTTCCCGGTGTGAGCACAGGCGCCAGAGCGTCTGTCATTGGAAAAATCAGAAATGACGGTCAATATATTGTACATAATGGCGACGAAGAAATTGTCAATGCGAAAGCAAAAGAAGTAACAGAAGGGTTTTTATACGATCGACCTTTTGAAGCGTGGGAATCAAATTTTGTAGAACCAGCTCTACCTGAACCGACAGATTATAACCAGACTTTGTTAAATATTTTATCCCACGAAAACATGGCGAGCCGCGAGCCCATTTTTGAACAATATGATAAACAGGTCCAAGGTCGGATTTATATGGAAACCGGCTTGGCAGATTCCGGCGTAATGGCGCCCTTTAATTCTGAAAAATACCCGGAAGAAATTCGAAATGTGGGTGTTGCTCTTTCCACCGATCACAATCCAAGGTACGGACTTATTGATCCGTATTGGGGCGGCATTAATGCTGTGGTGGAGTCCATGCGGAACGTGGCCGCCGTTGGGGCAACGCCCCATGCTTTGTCGGATTGTCTCTGTTTCGGGAATCCTGAAAAGCCCTATCAAATGTGGGAGTTTACTGAAAGCGTCCGCGGTGTAGCTGATGCGTGTCATACCATTACGTTAAAAGACAATCCAAATGATGCCACCCCCATTATTGCAGGAAATGTGAGTTTTTATAATGAATCAAAAAGTGGCGCAATTCCCCCAAGTCCGATTGTGAGTTGTTTGGGTCGATTCAAAAATGTAAATAAAGTGGTGCCTATGCATTTCCAAAAAACCGATTCTATTTTGATAATGATTGGCAAACGGAAAAACGAATTGGGTGGATCCGTTTATTACAGTCTTCATGGTGAAATGGGCGCCAATGTTCCGAAGCCGGCTTTGGAAGAAGTGAAAATTCAAATTTTTGCCTTAACCGATTGTATTGATGATAGTTTGGTGCTGTCATGCCATGATATTTCCGATGGTGGTATTGCTTCAGCTCTTGCGGAAATGACATTCAAAAGGGGAGTTGGGTGTGGTGTAACAATTGTTGGTAATCTTTCAGTGGAAAAATTGTTATTTTCTGAAACGGGGGGGTTTGTATTAGAATCTTCTTCTGAAAATGTTGAAACAATTAAAGAAAACTTTTCAAAATATAAATTGGATGTTTTTGAGATTGGAAAAACAGGCGGTGATTTAATTCAAATTAATAATGTCATAAATATATCTGTAAATGAAACAAAAGAAGCGTGGACGAATGGGTTACGTGAGAAGCTATAAACCACAGAGAATTATTATTTAAACTCCGTGTCTCCCTGGTAAAATAATAATGACTAAAAATAAAATAGATTACAAATCAGCCGGGGTAGATATTGAGGCTGGGAATGAAGCGGTGGAACGCATCAAAGATGGCGTGAAATCCACTTTTACATCCAATGTGCTTACGGGGATCGGGAGTTTTGGGTCGCTCTATGATCTTAAACCCATTTTAGAAAACTATGATCACCCCGTGATGGTTCAGAGTGTTGACGGTGTTGGGACCAAAACCATTATCGCCCGGAAAATGGGAAAATTTGATACGATTGGCATTGATCTTTTGAGCGCTGCCGCCAACGATATTTTGGTCATGGGTGCACGGCCACTCACCTTTTTGGATTATATTGCCAACGATAAACTAAAACCAGAAGTTGTAGAAGAAATTGTGTCCGGGATGGTGAAAGCATGCAAGGAAACAGGCGTCTCTTTGGTGGGAGGAGAAACAGCAGAAATGCCTGACACTTATCTTCCCGGTGAATACGATTTAGTTGGTATCATTACCGGCGTGGTAGAAAAAGAAAAAATTATTACGGGCGAGAATATCAAGCCTGGCGATGCTGTATTGGGACTTCCATCAAGCGGGCTTCATACCAACGGCTACTCTTTCGCCCGAAAACTCTTTTTCGAAATTGGTGGATATGACGTGAACGATTCCATTCCAGAATTGGACAAATCAGTTGGACTTACTTTATTGGAATCACACATTAATTATACGAATCATGTTTTTTCTGTTTTGGACAATGGGATTGATGTAAAAGGCATCGCTCATATCACCGGTGGTGGCTTGGTGGAAAATATTCCTAGAGTTTTGCCGGACAGCTGTGGTGTTGAAATCCAAACAGAATCCTGGCCTTCTCTTCCTGTCTTTGATGTAATACAATCCATCGGTGATGTAGATAAAAATGAAATGTTCCGCGCATTCAATATGGGAGTCGGTATGGTTTTTATTGTGGGTTCTGCTGATGTGGCTTCGGTAAAAGATGCATTAAAAGATTTAACAGAAGTATATAAGATTGGTTTTGTTGTAAGTGGAGAAAAACATGTTTTGGTTTCATAAGCCACAGAGCACACAGAGTATTAAGAGAAAAATATATAGGAAGTTTTCTCTGTGAGCTTTGTGGCAAAAATAGCAATCATTCAATTTCCCGGTTCCAACACAGAGCGGGAAACAATTATGGCCTGCCATCGTGTGGGGTTAAATCCTGTAGAATTTTTGTGGAATGAGCCACCAAAAAAATTGCCGGGTTTTGATGGATATATTATTGTAGGTGGGTTCGCATACGAAGACCGTTCCCGGGCCGGCGTGATTGCCGCATTGGATCCCATTATGAAACAAATCAAGGTTGAAGCCAAAAAAGGAAAACCGGTTCTCGGTATTTGCAATGGGGCGCAAATTTTAGTAGAAAGCGGACTCGTCCCGGGGTTGGAAAATCACCGCATTGGGATTGCGCTCACCGATAACAAACGAGTTAAATCCGGTCATGTGCTTGGCGTTGGTTATTATAATACCTGGGCAAATTTGCAAATGTCTGCGCCTTCTCACCGCTGTGCATTTACGCGCCATTTGAAATCTGGTGACTTTATCAATATTCCCTTGGCTCACGGTGAAGGTCGATTTATTATCCCCAATGAATTGCTGGAAAAAATGATTTCTAACAATCAAACAGTTTTTCGTTATTGTGATGATGAAGGAAATATTGTTGACGAGTTCCCTACCAATCCCAACGGATCCGTGCACAATTTAGCGGCAGCGTGTAATGCTCAAGGGAATGTTATGGCCATGATGCCCCACCCCGAGCGGACGGAAAATGGGGATGCTATTTTTTCCTCCATAAAAGATTTTATCGAAAACGGAAACCCTGTTACCAACCACACATTATCTTTTAACCGTCCCCATTATGAAGTTAAAAATTATAAATCCAGCGTTTATTCAACCGAATGGATTATTGATATGATAATTACGGATAATGAAGCGTCATCTGTTCATAATGCGCTGGATCATTTAGGTTTTGATGTATCAATTTCTCGGCAAACCCATTGGGAAATATCTACGAACGGCGAGCCAGAATCCATCCTACAAAAAATTGATAAAACGGGCGAACTCTATAATTCTAATAAAGAATTCATCGGCAAAATCGTATCAGAGGAAAACACCGCCTCTCTATTAGTTCAACAAAAAGAAGATATAATCGGACGGGCGAAACTCGAAGCCCTGACAGAGCGATTTGAAATTGTCGGAATAACTAAATTAAAACGGGGTATTTTATGGACAATAACCGTTAGTAGCGGTAATTTTGAAACTGTTTTTAAACAAATTTTGTACTCACACATATTATTCAATCCACTTTCTCATGAATGCTATCGAATCAACTAAACATTATAAAATCCGAATCAAGGCAGAACTGAATAACACCTTAACCGAAACGGCTTTTCCCGGCGGATCCAAGCGCACGGGGAAGGTCAGAGACCAGTATGATTTTGGCGATAAAGTGGCTCTTATTACCACAGATCGCCAAAGCGCTTTCGATCGCGTACTTGCTTCCATTCCATTTAAGGGTCAGGTGTTAAATCTCACCAGCGCGTGGTGGTTTGAGCAAACGAAACATATTGTTCCTAATCATATAATTTCCATACCCGATCCCAATGTAACACTCGCGAAAAAGTGTGATGTTTTCCCCATTGAATTTGTGGTTCGCGGACACATTACAGGCAGCACGAGCACATCCCTTTGGACGGTTTATAATAACGGCGACAGAGAATATTGCGGAAATGATTTACCTGAAGGGTTGATTAAAAATCAGAAGTTGGATGCCAATATGCTTACACCTACCACCAAAGAAGAGCATCACGATCGTCCCATCGCTCCAGATGAAATTGTCAGCGAAGGCTGGATGAAACAAGAAGACTGGGATTATTGCAGTAAAAAGGCGTTGGCGCTTTTTACCTTCGGACAAAAGAAAGCTGCGGAAAACGGCATGATTTTGGTGGACACTAAATATGAAATGGGCAGGGATGTGGGTGGAAATATTATGCTTATTGATGAAATCCACACGCCTGATTCCAGCCGATATTGGATAGCCAAAACGTACGATGAACGCATGGCAGCCGGACAAGAACCACAAAACATTGATAAAGAATTTTTACGACTGTGGTTTATAGATAATTGCGATCCCTACAACGATGAAACATTGCCGAAAGCACCGGAAGAATTAGTCACCGAACTGTCGAGTCGCTACATCTATTTATACGAAACCATTACGGGCGGTGTGTTTCCATTCCCTGATTCTGGGAAGGCTATGAATGACCGAATTAATGAAAACTTAAAAGGAGTTCTGTAAACCACGAAGACACAAAAGCGCCGAGATTATCACTGTGCGCTCTTTGGTCCTGTGGTTATTAATTATGAAGACAATTGTAATAATGGGTTCTACATCTGACGAACCCCACGCAAAAAAAATAACGGACAAATTAGATGAATACGGCATTGCCTGGGAACAGCATGCAGCATCGGCCCACAAACAACCCTTGAAGGTTTTAGATATTTTGACGGCCAATGAAAATGAGAAGGATATTGTTTATATCACCATCGCCGGCCGTTCCAATGCTTTATCCGGGTTTGTAGCTGCTAACTGTGAATTCCCAACTATTGGCTGTCCGCCCTTTTCTGATAAAACAGATATGTTGGTGAATATTCATTCCACCTTACAAATGCCAAGCAATACACCCGTGCTTACTATTTTAGATCCGGAGAATTGTGCGTTGGCCATAAAAAGAATCTTTGGGGTTTAGAATCAGGGCCACAGAGTGCACAAAGAAAGAAATATTAAAAAGTCTAAAACACACAGGGTGTTTTGTGTTCTCTGTTTGTTGGTCTGTGTAAATATTTTTTCTCAAACTAATATTGATTCACTTAAAATAACTCAATTGACAACAGATGATTACGAAACGTTATCAAATGTTGATATAAACGGCCACAAAGCAAAGGTTACAAAGAACTATATTTTAATCGAAGATGGAAATATTTGGAATTTAAAAGACAAGATAAAATATCTGTTTACACCAACAGATGTAAAACGGACAAATGAAATTGAATTCTTAAATATTGATGTCTATTCTGAAACAGCGGTTGTGGTCTATAGGCTAAAATCTATATTTGATGATAACGGCAAAAACACTGAAAGCAATTGGTCCGAGTCTGTTGTATGCAAAAAAAATGATAAATGGAAACTCTCATTAACCCACTCAGCGCCAATTAAGGAAAAATGTTGATTCACCAAATTTCACCACTTGACGGTCGTTATGCGAACAGCATAGCGGAACTTTCAAAATATTTTAGCGAATCTACGCTCATGCGCTACCGCTTGAAAGTGGAGATTGAATATCTCATAGCAATGGGCAAGGAAAAAGGAATCAAAGAACTTTTGCCATTTAGCAAAAATGAACAATCCCACTTACGTAAAATCTATGAAAACTTTAATTCGGCCGGAGGGGAAAAGGTAAAAGAAATTGAAGCCACTACAAACCATGATGTAAAAGCGATTGAGTATTACATTCAAGGAAAGGTGGAAAAGGCACTTCATCCCTGGATTCACTTTGCGCTCACGTCTGAAGATGTTAATAATTTGTCCTATTCACTCATGTGGCAAGACGGACTAAAACAGGTTTATCTACCAATGCTACTTTCTTTAAATAAAGAATTAAAAAAATTAGCCCGAAAACATAAAAACAGATCTATGCTTACCCTGACCCATGGTCAACCCGCAACACCCACAACATTTGGAAAAGAATTAGCTGTGTTTTATTCGCGACTTGATAGACAAATTTCTCAAATTAAAGTTCACAAGTTATTAGGAAAATTTGGCGGCGCAACCGGAACCTGGTCTGCCCAGATAGTGGCTTATCCAAAAGTGAATTGGTTAAACTTCTCTAAACGATTCATTAATAAACTGGGGCTCAAGCCCAACTTAATTACGACACAAATTGAACCCCACGATTCACTAGCAGAAAGTCTCCATCAGGTGGTTCGGGTAAATTCAATTTTAACGGATTTGTGTCGAGATATGTGGTCTTATATTAGTCGCGCCATTCTGGGACAAAAGAAAGTGGTCGGGGAAGTTGGCTCATCAGCAATGCCCCATAAAATTAATCCAATCCACTTTGAAAATGCGGAAGGGAACATGGGGATCGCCAATGCTTTGCTGAATCATCTTGCCGTAAAATTACCTGTTTCCCGAATGCAACGGGATCTCACCGACTCCACAACTCTGCGAAACCAAGGCGTGGCCCTGGGACATTCTTTCTTGGCATTAAAAAATATATTAAAAGGCTTAAGCCGAATCACTATCAATAAAATGAATATGTCTGCAGAACTAAACAATCATTGGGAAGTGTTGGCGGAAGCAGTCCAAACCATCTTACGGAAATCGGGGAAAACAGATGCTTACGAGCAATTGAAAGAGTTAACTCACGGGGAGACCATTAATGCAGAGTCTATGGATGAATTTGTCTCTGGATTAAAGATTTCTGATGAAAATAAGCGTGCGCTTTTGAGTCTAACGCCCGAAAACTATAGTGGTCTTTCTTCAAAATTGGTGGATCTAATCTAATGTGTGGTATCGCCGGTATTTACTCTCATAAACCTGTAGCAACAGAACTTTACGACAGTATCATTCATCTGCAACATCGTGGGCAAGATGCTGCCGGGATTATGACCTACGATGATCGCATGCATAAAGAAAAAGGGATGGGCCTTGCGAAAGAAGTGTTCAATGATACCAACATGGAATTGCTTACAGGAAATATTGGAATTTCTCATAATCGATATCCCACCCACGGCGGTTTTAGTCATGGCGAAATACAGCCGTTTTGGACGTCTGTTCCTTACGGTATCGCTTTGGCACATAATGGAAACCTTACCAACTACCAAAGCCTTGCGGAAGAAATTACCCAAAAAAATAGCCGCTATTTAAACACCACGTCCGATTCAGAAGTGTTGCTTCATTTTTTCGCGGATTTGCTGCACACCAATAACCCACCTGAAGATAGTGAAGAATTTTTTTATCTATTGTGTAATGCGGTTACCAAAATTTTTAAACGGGTGAATGGCGCATATTCTGTGGTGAGCCTTGTGATCGGAAAAGGGCTTGTTGTTTTTCGCGATCCACAGGGAATTCGTCCCCTTGTAAAAGGTGAGAGATCCAATGGAAACGGTGGAAAAGATTATATTTTTGCGTCGGAAAACACCATGTTTTATTCTATGGGATTTGAACCAAAAGGAACTGTGCTTCCAGGTGAACTTATTTATGTGGATGAAGATGGCAGGGTCTTTAGCAAGCGTCTGGCGAAAAAAAAATTCAACCCCTGCATTTTTGAATATGTTTACTTTTCTCGGCCGGATGCCACCTTGAACGACGTAAGTGTATATCGCTCGCGATTGCGAATGGGGCAAAATCTGGCGGATGCCTGGAAGAAAAAATATCCTGACATCATTCCAGATATTGTGATTCCCGCACCCAGCACAGCCAACACGTCTGCTCTTTCTTTTGCTCATGAGTTGGGTGTGCGATATTCGGAAGGATTATATAAAAACACTTTTATTGGACGAACATTTATTATGACAGGGCAAGCGGAGCGGAAGAAATCGGTAAAATATAAACTGGTGCCCCAAGAAACAGAAATCCGTGATAAAAAAGTGATGATTATGGATGACAGTATTGTCCGTGGAAATACGAGTCGAGAAATTGTCCGGATGCTTAAAGACTTTGGTGCAAAAGAGGTTTATTTTGCGGTAGCGTGTCCACCTGTAAAATTTCCCTGTTTTTATGGTGTTGATATGCCCACAAAAAGTGAGCTCATCGCAGGAAATATAACGGAAGATGAAATCCAGGATCACCTGAAAGTTGATGCGCTCCTTTATCAGAAAATTGACGATTTAGTTGAAGCCGTTACACGGAAAGGGGACCACCACATTGATACACCCTGCATGGCATGTTTGGATGGAAACTATGTGGCTAATGATATTGATGAAGCTAAAATTGTAGAAATGGGAACAATACGGACGAATGACCGGAATTGTGGTTAGGCTGATGAATGAAGATAAAAAGAATGTTCCAATTTGCTTGGGTCTTGCTATGGGGAGCGGAATGGGTATTTCACCTGGTACTGCCTTCGGCAATATGGAGATTGCAAGGGGTGTGGTTTTTGGACCCGCATTAAGAATGATATTTATCATTATTTATATCCATGTAAAATTAAATAATCGCATTGACTTGAGGTGTACATAAAAAGCTTTTTATCTTTTGTTTCCTTTGTGTTTTAGTGGCATATAATTAAATGAAAAATAAAATTTTAGTTATTGGTTCCGGTGCCAGGGAACATGCCATTGTCCGCGCTTTGTATCGATCCCCCAAAGAAAAAGAGATTTATTGTCTGGCTTCCAATATGAACCCCGGGATTGCTGAGCTCTGTGATAAAATCTTAATCGGAAATTTCAACGACCCTAGTTTTGTGGTGAGCCATACAAAGAAAGTAGGTGCAACGCTGGCAATCATCGGACCAGAAAACCCCCTGGCAAACGGCGTAGCCGATGCGCTTTGGGACGCTGGCATTAAAGTGGTTGGCCCAAAAAAAGATTTAGCTCAACTGGAAACATCCAAATCGTTTGCTCGGGATTTGCTGAAAGAATACAACATTCCCGGCGGACCCAAATATCAAACATTCAATTCCATGGAAGGTGTGGCAGATTTCTTAAAAAGATTGGGAAACAATTATGTGGTAAAGTATAATGGTCTTGCCGGCGGTAAGGGCGTAAAAGTGTCTGGCGATCATTTGCATTCACGCTCTGAAGCGTTAGCTTATTGTCAAGAATTAGTAAATAATAACGGTAAATTTGTTATTGAAGAAAAATTCATCGGAGAAGAATTTTCACTCATGAGTTTTTGTGATGGTAATGTGTTGAAACATATGCCCATCGTGCAAGATCACAAACGCGCTTACGATGAAGATGTGGGTCCAAATACCGGCGGTATGGGAGCCTATTCTGACGCCAATCATTCGCTTCCATTTTTAACGGATTATGATATTTCTCAAGCACAGGAAATCAACAATAAAACCGTCCAAGCGGTAAAAGATAAATTCGGCGAAGGCTACAAAGGAATCCTTTACGGTGGGTTTATGTCCACAGCAAACGGCGTAAAGCTCATTGAATACAATGCCCGGCTTGGCGATCCGGAAGCCATAAATGTTTTATCTTTACTCGAATCAGATTTTATTGAAATTTGTACCAGTATCACTGATGGCACATTAGATAAAGTTGATGTTCGATTTTCAACCAAAGCCACCGTTTGTAAATATGCTGTGCCGGAAGGCTATCCGGACAATCCTATAAAAGGCGAACCAATTGATGTATCTAAAATCAAAAACCACTATAGGTTATTTTATGCATCTGTTGATTTTAAAGAAACAATCCTAGTAGAGGCGGGGAGTCGAACAATCGCCGTTGTGGGAATTGCAGATACGATTTCTGAAGCGGAAACAATTGCAGAAAAAGAGGTTTTATCTATTTCTGGTCCGTTGTTTCACAGAACGGATATTGGGACTAACGCGGCGATTCAAAAACGAATTGAGCATATGAAAAAATTAAAACGCGAAAGTATTTAGGTGTTAAGGTGTTAGCTGTCACTGGTTATTTTTTAACGTTAATACTTGAACACCCGAACACATGAATACCAATACGATACGATTAGGCGTCCTTGGCTCCACCAACGGAACCGATCTTCAGTCCATATTAGATGCTATTGCTCTCGGAGAGTTGAATGCTGATGTTTCTGTGGTTCTTTCGAATCGGAAGAAGGCCTACATATTGGAGCGGGCGAAAAATCATTCCGTACCGGCATTTTTTATCTCCCACAAAGGCAAAACTCGTGAAAAATTTGACTCTGAAATGACCACTGTTTTAAAGAGTCATAATGTTGGTTTGGTTTTTCTTGTCGGGTTCATGCGAATTTTGTCCGCAGGGTTTTGTAGAGAATGGCGCGACAAACTTCTGAATGTGCACCCGTCTTTACTTCCAAAATATGCCGGTGGGATGGATACGAATGTTCATAAAGAAGTATTAAAAAATGGTGAAACAGAAACGGGGTGTACCATCCATTTTGTTACAAATGAGGTCGATGGTGGTCCGATATTAATTCAGAAAAAATGTAATATAGATTCCCATGACACCGTGGATACGTTAAAAACAAAAGTTCAACAACTAGAAGGAGAAGCTTTTATTGAAGCGATTAAAAAGTTTGAACGTATTTAAGAGTTAAAGTGTTCATGCAAAGCCTCTTCTCTTTAACACATAAACACCCAAACACTAAAACACTTTTAAAAACACTATGATTAACAATCCGACTTTAAATCAAAACCCGATCAAAATAAAACGAGCGCTTATTTCTGTATTTGACAAAACAAATGTTGTTGAACTGGCACAAGCCTTATCCAATCTTGGGGTGGAAATTCTGTCTACTGGTGGAACAGCAAAAACATTACGAGATAATGACGTTCCAATTGCAGATGTGAGTGATTATACCCAATACCCGGAGATTATGGACGGTCGTGTAAAGACAATTAATCCGTTGATAGGAGGTGGTATTCTCGGGCTTCGGGATAAACACAGCGATGACGCTGAAGCCAATAATATTCAATGGATCGACCTTGTGGTTTGCAATCTTTATCCTTTTTCAGAAACCATTTTAAAAGAAGATTGTGATTTAGCTTTGGCGCTGGAAAATGTGGATATTGGCGGTACAACCATGATTCGCTCGGCGGCCAAAAACATCGGGTGGGTTTGCGCCTTGGTAGATCCCGCAGATTATTCACGCATCACAAATGCGCTTGATACATCTGTTGAGCTGTCTTTCAATATGCGAAAAAAGCTGTCCGCCAAAGCCTTTGGTCACACGGCCCAATACGAAACCATTATACATAATTATTTGAAGGAAGAAACCTTATCTGACGATTTTTCACTCACATTTGAAAAGCACTCTGCAATGCGGTATGGAGAAAACCCGCACCAGTTCGCCGCAGCTTACAAGATACCCGGAAATACTGAACCCAACATTCTGAATGCCAAATTCCACCAAGGAAAACAGCTCTCCTATAATAATATTATGGATGCTGATGGCGCGTTGGCCTGTGTACGAGAATTTGATGAAACGGCTTGCGTGGTTGTGAAGCATGCCAGCCCTTGCGGTGTTGCTGTGGGTAACAACTTACTTGATGTGTACATGAGAGCTTTCAATGCCGATTCACTTTCTGCTTTTGGTGGCATTGTTGCATTCAATCGCACGTGCACAAAAGACGTTGCGGAAGAAATCAGAAGGGGATTTGTGGAAATCGTTCTGGCTCCTAGTTTTGATTCGGAAGCATTGGAAATATTCAAAAAGAAAAAAAACCTGCGTATTTTAGAAATTGGACAATTCGGAAAACGCCAGGCGAAGTTAGAATATCGTTATATTGATGGGGGCCTTCTGGTTCAAGATACAGATATAAACACATTAACACTCGAAGACTTAAACACAGTTACACAAAAAAAGCCAACAGAACAAGAATTAGAAACAGCCTTGTTTTCATGGAAAGTATTGCGTCATGCAAAATCCAATGGAATCCTAATTGCAAAAAACAACACAACAGTTGGTTTAGGTGGTGGGCAGGTAAGTCGGGTAGATGCGGTTCATATGGCGCTTCGAAAAGGCGGTAAAGATGTGAAAGGCGGCGTCTTGGCTTCTGATGCCTTTTTCCCTTTCCGTGACAGCATTGATGCGATAAAAGATTCGGGGATTACAACTGTTATACAGCCCGGCGGATCAATTCGAGATCAAGAAATTATCGCTGCTTGCAATGAATATGACATTGCTATGACCTTTACCGGAGTTCGCTGCTTCAGACATTAGTTTTCTGAATAATAATTTGTGATGATTCCATCTACATTTAATTTTTTCAGCCAGCGCTTACCGGGGAGACTGTTCACGGTCCACACACTAACCCGCTGACCAAGGTCATGGGACCTGTTTACAAGTTCCTGGGTTACAATTCCAGCCTCAGGGTGGAGACAGTCAGGATGAAAGAAATGAATCGCCCAAAGGTGTTGTGTTGTTTTAAATAAATATCCCGTAACAATGTTGGGAGCTAATAACTTTATTAACCAAAGAACAATAGGATTAAAACTGGATATAATTACTGTTTGAGTAATCCTTCTGGCCTTTATCAGCCTGACCACCCCCAAGGCAGTGCCAACACTCCAGGGGCTGGTGGTTTTTATTTCAATGTTCACCAAAATACCCTGAGGGATTTCTTTCAATAAATCATACAGCGTGAGAATTTCTTTTGTCTGCTTTGGATGAGAATAAATACCCGCTTTTGCCTGCTTTACTTCCTGATAATTAATCTCATCAATAAATCCCTGTCCGTCCGTTTCTCTTTCCAGATCAATATTATGTGAACATATAACGGTTTTATCCCGCGTGCTGCACACATCCACTTCAATCGCCTTGAAACCGTTGGCAATTGCAGTGCTAAATGACTCTAATGTGTTTTCTGGAATATCCGTAAGCGTTCCCCTATGTGCTATTATAATTGGTGTAGAATCAAAAATTTCCTTTGTATTTATAGGTTTCCAAAAGAAAATGTATCTAATACCTATGGCTATAATAATTACCGCAACAAGGACTCCCATGATTATTTTTTCGGGACCAAGATCAGCCGCCTGTAATTATCGCTGGTTCTAATAAACCCTTCATCAAAGTGGGTGATCCGGTATTTTCCGTTGTGATAAAGTTCAGCCTGATCACGGTAGTGCGGACTATTATAAAGACCTGATTGTCCTGTGGGTAAAACCATGCGCGTACGGTTTAATGTGCTGAAATCCACAATTCTCCGCATAGAGGCACCTGCTGTTTGTTTGAATGGTTTGTTAAATGAATACCCTCCCGCATTCGGTGTCTTGTCCGAACCCCCGGAAGGGTATGGACCTACATTAAACCTGAACAGCCAGTCTAACAGTTTTATGTTCCCTAAAACATGGGGATGAGTCAGGGTGTGTTCATAACCCCACTTCCAACTGGCTATGTTTGTACCAACCTGTGTTTCCAACCTGTTGACAGCTTCTTTCAATGACTTTAATAAAATTTCGTCTCTGGATTCAACAATATTGACCGTTCTAATATCATCAAACCAGGACGAATTACCACTTTTCAAAATATCCCGCAAGTTTCTCGTGTGTAAATATTTCATCCCTATGAATGCTTCTAAATAATGTGGGCCAAGCACGGACATCTCATCCCCATAAATATTTCTAATGAGTCTATTTAATGCCGACTGAAATAACAACGCAGCTGCAGACTGTATTGACTCTTCTCCATTCCATTTTTTTAATAACCCATACACTTTCCGCAAGCTCTCTTTCTCTTTTCCAGTTTCAGTTGCTAAAAAATAGGGAATAATTTCCCGGGCAAATGGAGACGTAACATCCAACTGGATTGACTGCATATCATTTACGGTTGCGCTGGCAACGGATTTAACTCTCTCTAAAATCCGCTCCGCCCGGCTTGGATCAGCCCATAACCCTGAGATATAATACGGAAAAGTTTCATCAATAATTTTATTGTTTGCTGTAACAATGTAACCATGGTCAGGATTCAATATATATGGCATTTCCTCAAAGGGTACTTTTCCGTGCCAGTCATATGCCGGGTCATCTCCTGGTCTTGGAATGAGACTTTCTCCCTTTTTCCGGAGCGGTATATATACCGCAGGACGCCAGCCTATATTCCCAGCTACATCAGCATAAATCATATTTTGTCCTGGAACGCCAAACAGGCGTGCCGCTTCCGTAAAATCCTCCCAATTTTTCATTAGATTTAATGTGAAAAAACCATCAATCTCCTTTGTATTCCAATGCCCTGTCCAGGCCATTGACATCGCCGTATTCTCTCCCCTTAAGAGTGGATGAATATCGCTTATTATGGGCCCGTGATGTGTTAACCGAACAACTATAGTTGTGTCCGTTCCGTCTTTTAATAATATGGTTTCCTTTATTAATTCCATATCCAACCAACTGTCTCCGCTTTTGTATTGATTGGGATTATTTGGATTGATTGTTTCAAGAAAAAAATCAACATCATCAACCATGCTGTTTGTAAACCCCCAGGCACAGGTTTCGTTTTGTCCAATAATAGGGACAGGAATTCCTGCCATACACACGCCGCTTACATTAAACCTTCCTCCCTTCAGGTGCATTTCATACCACCTTGCCGGCTGAGTAAAATCCAAATGAGGGTCATTTGCTAAAAATGGCAACCCGGTTTCAGTCATTTTTCCGGAGAGGACCCAGCTGTTTGAACCTATGTTTGGGGATCTGAAACCAAGAAGGTTTCGAAGAAAAAATTCCTTCTCCAAAATTTGATTATACACAAGTTTAATCTTTTTGTTTTTCAACTGTTCAGATATAATTGGCTGTGAATCACCATATTCTGGATAGATTTCAGCAAGTTTATTCACCCCAAAATATTGCAACACAGCCCCGTAAACAATTTCTGCTTTCCATGAAGACTGAAGCTCGTGCGCCATCATCCTGGCATATCCAACAACATTGGAAGGTTCCCAGTGCCGCGGCTTTATACCCAATATTCTGAATTCTAACGGTAAGTTGTCCCCGCTCTCATCTATCCAAACATTGATCCCTTTACAAAATGAGCTCAGTATTTTTTTGGTTTCCACATCCATTGCTTCTGTTATTTTTTTTGATACGTCACGTATCCTCCATGTCCGTAAATAAATATCTGTAGCAAGATATTCATCTCCCAACATAGACGCCAGTTCCCCGCGGACAGCATATGAAACCATGGACATTTGAAACAGTCTTTCCCGTGCTGCGATATAGCCTGCAGTAAAAAACAAATCGTCTTCGTTCTCTGCAAATACATGAGGAACGCCGAATTGATCGGTAAAAACCTCTACTGTGTCCTCTATTCCTGCCACAGTAATGCTGCCTTCATATACCGGCAACTCTTGGTAGATAAGCACCCTTGTTATTATATACCCTAAAAAAACGCAACAGGCAAAAATGATCATTATTGTAATTGAGCGCTTACCCATGATCCTCCGTCAGGTCAGTCTATTTTTAATTTAAAAAAGACAGTGTATGTTTTTGGATAGAAATGATGGGAATTGCTCATAAGTATCAAAAAGAATATAAAAAACAATGTTTTTTATAAAAAGTACCAGACAAGCATGAAAAAACTAGCGTTGTTCAACTTTATATTGAAATTGAAAAACACCTTCCTTTGCTACTACAGGAACCATTTTAATAAAAGAAATTAAAATCTTTTTTTCAAGGTTCACAAACAAGCTAATGCCTTTTGCAAAAATGAGGGGATGTATCGTTAAATAAAGGTGTGTCAAATAGGAAGAAAATTTTGTGTATGTGCGCCCACCTCCAATAACAAAACATCGCCTTGCGTGGATCCTTTTCAAAATATCTTCTGGAGTATCTTTCCTGTTAACAACAACCATTTCCCGGTTTGGCAAACTACTCACCAGTGTTCTATAGGTGTTTGAACCCATAATAACCGGACAATTACGGGTCTGTTTTTTAAATAGAGCGAGATCTTTAGACCATAGTATCTGCTCGTTACTATGTCTTGCTATATAGCCATTGGCGGTAACAGCAGCAATACCAATAATTTCTCGTTTTTTGGAGACGGATCTTTTCTGTCTATTGTTTTTCGTCAAAAGCTGTTGATATTTTGTATACTATAAAATTACGGTGAATCTTTGTCTCTGAATCAGCCCTAATTCTTTTTGAAACCAACTGTAAAACGTTTTTAAGATTTTCCAAGGCCCCTGCCTGTGATAAATAATCATAGGAAGATTCCTTTTGTAATCCTGCTATTTTAATCAGTCTGTTTACATACTCAACCTGCAGATTTTGCCGGTAGGTGTTAACCTGTGTTTTTGAATCCTCCTGAAATACTGAGGCTGTCAAATCTTGCAACATTTCGTTTAGCCTGTATTCGTTTCCATACAGTTGTGAATCACTAAGCCTTTTTAACACATTTACATGAAGCAAATGATCTAAAACTGATTTTTGAATACCCAGTACTATTTCATGGATTTTTGGATCTTCAGTTTGTCCAAAAAAATCAAAACCACGTCTCTGCTGCTGAAGATGATTAGCGAGCACTTCCGGCATTTTAAGCGCGCCTGGAGAAAACAAGAGATTCTCTAAAACAGACATTGCATATTTTTGCGTTTCATAAGAAACTGGTTCATAAGGCATGTCTGTGCTTTCCTGACCAACAAAAGAACGGTCTACATAAACACCCCCAACAAACCGGGAAACAGCAGTTAATGAATTTCTATATTCTCTAATTAAAATATAATAAGCATTTCTCAGTCCATGAAAAGATTCTCCGGCAATAGTATATTGCTCCTTCAGGCCCTCCATAAGAATATTAATCAATTCAATTCTTTTCTCTGAGTATTCAATCGGGTTGCTTGATAGATCGCCGATCATTGCTCTTGGGTCTATTCCCTTCCCCGGAGATCTCATGTCGTCAGCATCATTACCAAACAGAAGTTCCCTCTCGACAGAACGAGAAAGAATATCATTAATTCTAATTTTTTCCTGATCTACATTGTTTACGGTTGGCGAATATCCAAATTCAACAGCCCAATCATCATAAGTGCCTGGAACTGTTGAGTAATATTGTCCTTGTTTTTCTCTCTCTAATGATAGATTTACAGGTGTATAATCCATAACAGAACCCGTAAGACCAACTTTCTTTGTAAGCTCTTTGTTGTGAATATCAATATTGTCATGAAGATAGCTGGATTTAAAATTGTGGTTAAGTCCTATTGTGTGTCCAACTTCATGAAGCACCAAACGGACCAAGGATTGCCTTATCAATTCTTTTGCTAATAGCTCTTTATTTGACACAAAATTTATAGCGGTCGTTCCAAATAAATTCCCCTGATGAATAAATTCGCCTGCATTACAATTATTTTCATCAAACTCAGCCGGTTCTTGTTTAAACAAATAATCATATTTAACGCGGTTGGTGAAATAAACATATTCCATCATAATATCCGCACCCAAAATCTCACCGGTTCTAGGATTAACAAAGCTTGGACCATAACCACCAAAAGGCGGACTGGGCGAAGATGTCCATCTAATGACATTGTAGCGAATATCTCCTGCGTCCCACTCAGCATCGTCCGGCTGTGTTTTTACCTGAACCGCATTCTCAAATCCTGCCTTTTCAAATGCTTTGTTCCAAGCCAACACGCCTTCCTCTACTGCAGGTCTAAATTCATCTGGTGTGGTATTTTCAATCCAGAAAACGACAGGTACAACTGGTTCTGATAACTTCTCCTGTGGTTTCTTTTTCTTAAGGTTCCAGCGGTGAATCAGGTCTCGATAGGGGGCTACGCTTGTGGATGTCATGTCTGTTACTCTGGTTGTAAAATAACCGACACGAGGGTCGTCTAAGCGTGGCATATAATCATTATCAGGGACTTTTAAAAAGCTGTGTCTGAGTGTAATATTAACAGAGCGCGGATCTGTAATGCCGCTTCTTCCTCTGTTTTGTGGTGTGGGATTATCATAAGTATATTGTACAATAACATCAGAATTCATAGGATAGTTTTTAACTGCTATATATTTGCTCTTTTCTTTATTTAAATTCCCAAGATTAAACCGCTTATTCTCTTCTTTACCTAAGGGGGGGGGTAGTTTAATTTGTTGAAGGCTTTCGTTTAAAAAGATTCCATCTGCTTCTACCAAAAATTTATTTTTTAGCGAATCCATTGCAACTATTTTTTGGGACGCCATAATTGAAGCACTTATATTCGCGCTCTTCGCACGGCTTATCGCATTATCTGGGTCAAAATAAAAGGACACGTTTTCATTGACTAGCTCTATTCTATTAAAATACTTCTGTATGGAAAAAATTCTACTTTGCCTATAAGATCCACGATTAAACCGCACGTCCACGATGCCATCTACTGACTGGACAAAATAAATAAATTCTTCACCTTCCTGACTTTTTTTTATCAGCATAAACAAGTTGCCGTCTGTTGTGTCCTGATAAAATGTAAACAACCCGTCAAATTTTGTCATCCCCTTTACTTTTTGGTCCAAAGACTCAATCGTTTTTTTTGTGGAGTCTTCTTTAACAACTTTTGTACTATCCAAGCTCTGGCCTGAATTGTTCTCTATGGCTGATATTTTTCCAAAAAAAACAAAAAGCAATAACAACGTCAGTCGACTAACTCTCATGATATCTCTCCTACTAATATTTATGTTATAAATATATATCTGTTACTGTTCCTGTTACCACCTCAGAAGCATTTCCAATAGTTTCGCTCATAGTTGGGTGGGGATGAACTGTTAGACCGATATCTTCTGCGTCTGCGCCCATTTCAATGGCCAGAACTCCCTCTGAAATCAGGTCCCCTGCACCAGTACCTACAATGCCAATACCAATAATTTTGTCCGTGTCGGAATCAAATATGATTTTTGTTATTCCATCGGTAGCTCCTATAACAGTTGCACGACCATTTGCAGTCCAGGGGAAGTTTCCCTTTTTGTAAGAAACACCCTGCTCCTTTGCTTCTGTCTCTGTTATTCCTGCCCAAGCAATCTCCGGATCAGTATATATTACAGAGGGTATTGCTTTTTTATCAAACGAGGCTGATAAACCACATAGACTCTCTGCCGCTACTTTCCCCTCGTGGGTCGCTTTATGTGCCAATAGCGGTTTGCCCGCTATATCACCAATGGCATAGATATTGTGGACAGATGTCCTCTGATGTTCATCAACAGTTATAAATCCGCCTCCATCTACTTTAATGTCTGTTTTCTCGAGACATAATATATCAGAATTTGGCTTGCGGCCTACCGATACTAAAACCTTTTGAACATTTTTTTCTATTTTCTCTCCGTTCGAACTCATGAACACTCTTAATTCTCCACTTTCACCTGGAATAACCCTGGACACCTTTGTAGAAACAAAGATGGATTCAAATTGTTTTTCTAATCTCTTCTGAAGAGGTTTCACCAAATCCATATCTATTCCTGACAATAGTTGGGGCATAAATTCTACCACCGTGATCTTAGAGCCTAGGGCTGCGTAGACCTGGCCCAATTCCAGCCCTATAACCCCACCACCAACCACCATCAGACTTTCCGGTATATCTTTCAGTTCCAAGGCAGCCCGGGATGTCATTACAGAAGGGTGTCCTGTGGGAATTCCAGGTACCATTACTGACACCGATCCTCCAGCAACAATACAATGATCAAAGCTGACAGAGATGTGTTTATTCTCTAACTTAACCAACAATTCATCGTTAGAATTAAATTTTGCCTGGCCTCTTTGAATCTTCACATTGCGGGCTTTTGCCATCTGGGCAATGCCGCCATTCAACTGTAAAACAATCTTTTCCTTATAAGACCGTACTGCATCAATATCAAGGACAGGCGCCCCAAAGGTCACTCCTCTTGTGGAAAGACCCTTTGCTTCTTCTATAACCTTTGAAATATGCAACAAAGCCTTAGAGGGAATACAGCCCCGGTTAAGACATACACCCCCAAGTTCCTTATCACTATCGACCAGCAACACTTTTTTGCCCAGGTCTGCGGCACGAAACGCTGCGGCATACCCTCCGGGACCAGCCCCTATAACAACAACCTCAGCGTGTTCTTTTATTGACATTTAAAGTAAACCACATATTTTATTCTTTAAAAAATGACACTTCAGATAAAAGACCTGCAAAGCGGGATGTAAACGCTGCGGCAGCAGCCCCATCTATTACGCGGTGATCATAAGAAAGAGAAAACGGCATGATAAGTCTGGGAGCAAATTCAAGTGTTTTTTCATCGAAAGCGTTCCTCCACCTGCTTCGAGATACTCCCATTATAGCCACTTCAGGGGGGTTTACTATTGGTGTGAAATATGTCCCCCCTATTCCGCCCAGGCTAGAAACAGTAAAAGAACCTCCTCTCATCTCATCTGGTGTCAGCCTCTTGGCTCTTGCCCTTTCGCTCACATCCATCAATTCTTTTGATAATTCTAAAAGAGACTTCTTGTTCACATCCCGAATTACCGGAACCCTGAGCCCCGAGGGTGTATCCACCGCTACTCCAATATGAATATATTTTTTTATGACCATGTTTTTGCCCGTATAATCCAACGAACTATTAAAAATATTCATTTCGTGTAACATCTTTGCAGCCGCTTTCATCAAAAACGGTAAAAACGTAACTTTAACGTCCTTCTTTGTTGTTTTGGCTTTTAATTTCTTTCTGTATGAATCTAAATCAGTTATATCCGCTTCATCAAATTGGGTTACATGGGGAATAGTCTGCCAAGCCCTTTGCAGCCGGTCCCCGGTGATCTGGTTTACCTTTGTCAGGGGTTTTATCTCAATTTCTCCCCATTGAGAAAAATCAATTTTTTGTTTCTCTATTGGCGACAATCCACCGGATGCTTTTGCTAGTTGACTTTTAATGTAGCCATGAAGGTCCTCTTTGGTGGTGCGTCCTTTCGGGCCCGACCCATTAATGACTTTCAGATCAATCTCCAGTTCCCGAGAAAGGCGACGGACACTCGGGCTGGCAAAGGAATGTCCCGTCTTGAGCTGCTTAGCTGGTTGTATATTAGGCTGTTTAACTATGGGTTTATATTTTTCTTCCTTTTGAGCGGTTTTCTCTTCTGCTCTCTTATCACTGCCTTTAAGATTAATCTGGATTAATATTTCACCTGTACGAACTTCCTCTCCATCTTTTATAAAAATTCTTACAACTTTTCCATCAACCCCAGCAGGGATTTCCATAGACGCTTTTTCTGATTCTAGAACAACAATAGTATCGTCTTTTTTTATAGTATCACCCACCACGACTGTGACCTCGCTAACTTCGGCTCCCTCGATTCCTTCGCCAAGCCGAGGTAATACGATATCTTTTATCAAGTTAACATCCTATACCGTTATTGGACTTGGTTTATCCTTATCAATATTATATTTCTTCATCACCTCTTCAGCTACTTTCATATCAAGCTTACCGTCAATCGCCAATGCCCGGATGGCTGTTAGTACAATATAATAACGGTCAACCTCAAAATAATGCCGCAAGTTTTCTCTTGTGTCGCTACGACCAAACCCATCTGTTCCAAGCGCATAATAAGACCCAGGAACATAAGGGCCGATTTGTTCAGAAACCATTTTAACATAATCAGACACAGCAATTGTCGGGACACTGTGTTTACTCAAACATTTCTCCAGATGAGACTTCTTTGGTTTTTTATCCGGGTTTATTAGGTTCCAGCGCTCTACTTCTTCAGCGTCTCTTCTCAGTTCACTAAAGCTGGTTACATTCCATATGCCGGGTTCAATTCCCCAGTCTTTTTCTAAAAGTTTCGCCGCAGCCAATGTTTCACCCATAAGCGGACCGCTTCCAAGTATTCGAACAGTAGGTTTTTCTGTGGAATGAATTTTATAAAGACCACGAATAACATCATTTGCCACGCCGTCTGGTATTGGCGGATGAAGATAGTTTTCGTTTTCAACGGTCAGGTAGTAAATAACATTTTTTTCTTCTTGAAACATTTCTTTCATTCCTCTGTCTACAACGATAGCGATTTCATAAGCATATGCCAAATCATATGCTTTAATGTTTGGCGTTGCTGCCGCTGCCAAGTGGCTGTGACCATCCTGATGTTGAAGCCCCTCACCATTGAGAGTGGTCCTGCCTGCAGTACCACCAATGAGAAACCCACGCACACACATGTCCCCCGCAGCCCAGATAAAGTCCCAAACACGCTGAAACCCAAACATAGAGTAATAAATATAGAACGGAACCATATTAATACCGTTTGTGCTGTAGCTTGTCCCCGCAGCAATAAAAGAAGAAATCGCTCCAGCCTCACTAATACCTTCTTCCAGTATTTGTCCGTCTTTTGCTTCCTTATAATATAAAAACTGTTCTGAATCTACGGGCTCATATAACTGCCCCTTGTGAGCATATATCCCTAGTTCTCTAAAAAGAGGCTCCATGCCAAAGGTTCGTGCTTCGTCCGGAACAATTGGAACAATATATTTCCCTATTCTTTTATCTTTCGTCAATAAGGTTAGGAGCCTTACAAAGGCCATTGTAGTGGAAATTTCCCTCTCCCCCGTTCCGTTCATCAATTCCTGAAAAATTGAAATATCCGGTATATCCAAATTTTGTGCATTATCCTTTCTTGAGGGCAGAAAACCGCCTAGCTTTTGGCGACATCTTTTTAAATACTGCATTTCTTCGCTGTCTTCGGGTGGTTTAAAAAAGGGCGCTTTCATAGCCTGATCATCAGACAGTGGAACATTAAATCTATCCCGAAAATTTAACAACTCCTTTTCATTTAGTTTTTTCTGTTGATGGGTAATGTTTCTTCCTTCGCCTGCCTCCCCCATTCCGTAGCCTTTTATGGTTCTTGCTAGTATTACTGTTGGAGCCCCCTTAAAACTCACAGCTTCGCTATAGGCTGCAAACACTTTTTCTGGATCATGACCACCCAGGCGCATTTTGCCTAATTTATCATCACTAATATGGCTTACCATTCTCAATAGTTCTGGGTTTTTCCCAAAGAAATGTTCCCGGACATAGCTGCCGCCCTCTACAACATATTTAAGAAGGTCTCCATCAACAACTTCTTCAATCCTTCGCAACAACGCATTTCTTGATTCGTGTTCCAAAAGAGGATCCCAATCTGACCCCCAAATAACCTTTATCACGTTCCAGCCCGCGCCCCGAAAAGCGCCCTCCAGCTCCTGAACTATTTTACTATTCCCCCGAACGGGCCCGTCCAGCCGTTGTAAATTACAGTTTATCACAAAAATCAGGTTGTCAAGCACTTCCCGCGCGGCCAAAGTTAAAGCGCCTTTTGATTCCGGCTCATCCATTTCGCCATCGCCCAAAAACGCCCATACCTTTCGACCGCTATCTTCTATAATCCCACGATCAATCAAATAATGCAGAAAACGAGCCTGGTAAATAGCCATAAGAGCTCCCAAGCCCATTGATACTGTAGCAAATTGCCAAAAATCAGACATTAGACGCGGGTGTGGATAAGATGAAAGGCCCCCATCCAAAGAAAGTTCCCTTCGAAAATTATGTAAATTGTTTTTCGTTAGCCGACCTTCCATGAAGGCTCGGGCATAAATCCCCGGCGACGCGTGACCCTGGAAAAACACTAAATCAGCACCTCCGGGATATTCAGGACCTTTGAAAAAATGATTGAATCCTATCTCATATAATGTGGCAGACGAAGCGTAGGTAGAAATGTGTCCTCCTATTCCCGGGGTTTCTTTGTTTGCCTGAACCACCATAGCCATAGCATTCCACCGAACAAGTGATTTGATACGCCGCTCTATTTTTCTGTCTCCGGGAAATTTAGGCTGGTTGTCTAACATAATAGTATTTATAAACGGAGTGTTTATATTAAAAGGAAGGCGGGCGCCACGCTCCTGCGCAAAATTTACTAATCTTTCAAGCAAATATTGAGTGCGATCAGCTCCATGGACCTCCAGAGTATCGCTGATTGACTCCAACCACTCTTGTGTTTCTTCTGGGTCAATGTCTTTTTTGTTTCGGATCAAAATACTATTATCTTTTTCCTTTTTACTCGGTTAATCGTAAGAAAATCTACTTATTTTCCACAACAAAGAAAAAGAGAGCAAGAATTATATTTTAAACTTTTTTAATCGAAACCCTGCCCTACCTTGAAATTGTTTATGCTACGGCTGGCAATAACGAAATATTCACGTTTTTCCGGAAAATCGCCCCATGTTCTGCACTGGAAACAAAAAGTTCATACGAACATAGTAAAAGAATAAAGATTGTGTTCCGGTGTGTTTTCATTTATTTGCTATCAATTATCTCTTTCAAAGTCTTTTTTATTACCTGGCTGCTTTCTGCACCGACAGCAAACACCCTTATGCCAACATAATGAGCAACCACCGCAATTATACCAGAGGCTTCGCCCCAGACTAGCCCACCCCCCTTTGGTTGTTTTATAAATCTTTCCGGTCCTAAGGCATGAACAACTGTTGTCGGAAGCATACTAACTTGAGAATAAATATGTGACATATCAGAAAATTGTGGGAAGTTTTTATAGGGCGTTCTTCCGCGAAGAAATGAACAGCCAGATCGGTTTACATGCCCGACAATTGATGCTAATTTCGCCGACGGTTCTAGCCTGTCTATTAATAAAATATTATTGATATTTAGCTTATCCTTTAGCCTCTTGAAATACTTAGGTGAAATTTTGTTTTCAGTAAATTTTTCAGGACAAATTAACTTCTTCCTTCCATAATCTAAAATTAAATGCCCGGCAAATCTCACAGAAGAGTTAACCTTCAGTGGGTGTTTTGCTATGTTTGTACATAAATAGATATGATGAAAAGAGGAAAGCTTCATTCTTGTCTCTGTTTTGAGTATTCCCCGCGAGGACCAAACAAAGCTGCTCCCAGGCGCACCATTGTGCTACCCTCTTCCACAGCAAGTTCGTAATCATTGCTCATGCCCATAGACAAATCTGTAAGCATATATCCAGACAACTGAGAGTTCAAGGTCTCCCGGGCTTTTTTTAAACAAATAAATGAATTTCTAATTTCTTTTTTATTGGAGGTAAGGGGGCCAACTGTCATCAAACCCTGAACATCAATTCTGTTCAATTCACAGACGGCCAACATATCATCAATAGTTTTAGGGGAAAACCCAAACTTTGTTTTTTCACCGCTTGTATTTACTTCCAACAAAACAGAAATGGTTCTCCCGAAATTATTTGCACGAATATTTAGTTTCTCTGCCAATCTCAAGCTGTTTATTGAATCAATTGAATCAAACAACCGGATTGCCTTGTTAATCTTGTTTGATTGGAGATGCCCGATCATCCTTTTTTTTAATCCTGGGAGATTGGGCAACAAAGAGAACTTCTCTTCCCCTTCCTGCACCTTGTTTTCACCTATGCATCTTATTCCATTGGCATAGGCAAGTTCTATAAGCTCTGCCGGATGTGTTTTTGTAACAGCAACAATCAAAACGGGGTGGTTATACCCACCCCGTCTCTGTGCCCTTATTATTTTTTTCCTTATTTCTGTAAGGCTACTTGATAAGCTCACTGCTCTTTTTGATTAATTTCTTCACCATTCGCGCTCTGTTCAATGTCTTCCTCTTTATTGTTATTGCTTGTGGCCTCATCTTCATGAATCACCCGGGTGATTGAGGAAATAGTTGATCCTTTATCCAATTTTACCAGCCTTACTCCCTGTGTTACCCTGCCAATTGTACGTATCTTTGCAATTGGTTGGCGCATTAACACGCCCTTATTTGTAATAACAATTAAATCGTCGGAGTCCACAACCTCCATAATTGAAACCATCTTCCCTGTCTTATCTGTCGTCCGCATGGTCATTACCCCTTTTCCGCCTCTTTTTTGTGTGCGGTACTGAATAACGTCCGTTCTCTTTCCATAGCCTTTTTCAGTAGCAACAAGAATAGTTCCCTCCCTTTTTACTACAAGCATTCCAACAACAAAATCCGATTTCGAGCTGAGCGCTATTCCCTTTACGCCCATTGTTTTTCTCCCCGTTGCACGAATGTCTCCCTCGCTGAAACGGATTGATTTGCCTTCCCGTGTCCCAATCAGGATATCATTCTCGCCATCTGTAATGCGGGCTTCTATTAGCCTGTCGTCCTCGCGTATTTCTATCGCATAAATTCCACCCTTCCGTGGGTTTCCATAAGCAGAAAGAGCCGTCTTTTTAACAATTCCATTTTTCGTAGCCATAGCAATAAAGTGCTCATCGTCAAACTCTTTTATACTAACAAAGGCTTCTACCTTTTCTCCGGGCTCACAACCAATAAGGTTTACAACAGCTCTTCCTCTGGCCGCACGGCCTCCCTGAGGAATATCATATACCTTCAACCAATAACACTTTCCCCTGTCCGTAAAAAAGAGCATATAATTATGTGTATTTGCTATAAACAGGTGCTGAACAAAGTCTTCCTCTCTGGATCCGGCACCCTGGACGCCGCGCCCCCCCCTGCGCTGCGATCGATATGTTGTCACGGCAGTCCGTTTTATGTAGCCACTGTGAGTAATGGTGATTACCATGTCTTCCTCTGCAATCATATCCTCAATAGAGAAATCCGTCATCACATCTACTATTTCAGTCCGCCTTTCGTCTCCAAACTGATCTCTGATTTCTAACAACTCTTGTTTTATAATATTCATGCGTTGAGACTTGCTCTCCAAGATCCCCTTCAGTTTAGAAATGTTTTTAATGATTTCCTTATATTCAGTAACAACCTTATCTACCTCTAGGCCTGTTAATCTTTGGAGGCGCATATCAAGAATTGCCTGAGACTGGGTTTCCGAGAGATCAAAACCATTCATCAGCCCTTCTTTCGCCTGAACTGGGTCCTTGCTTCCTCTTATGATGACAATAACATCATCAATATTATCTAGCGCAATCTTAAGACCTTCTAATATGTGTGCTCTGGCTTCTGCTTCCCTTAGCTCAAACTCCGTCCTTCGGATAACTATTCCATGACGAAAATCAATAAAGTGCTGGAGTATTTCCGCAAGACCCATAACTCGCGGAACCCCGCCAATAAGAGCCAAAAGAATAATACCAAAGGTGTCCTGTAACTGGGTGTGTTTATACAGTAGATTCAAAATAACTTCTGGTACCGACCCCCTTTTAGTTTCTATAACAATTCTCATTCCATCTTTATCAGATTCGTCTCTAAGGTCGCTGATGCCCTCTATCTTTTTATCTCTAACAAGATCCGCGATTTTTTCAATTAGTTTTGCCTTGTTAACCTGAAAAGGTATTTCAGTAATTATAATGCTTTCCTTTCCACTTTCTCTGGTTTCTATGTGTGCTCGCCCACGAATCTTTATTTTTCCCCGGCCGCTTTCGTAAGCAGACCTAACGCCATCAGTTCCCAGCATCATTCCGCCTGTCGGAAAATCTGGGCCGGGAATTTTACTTATCAAATCATCCAAAGAGGTGTCACTGTTGTCAATTAGAGCAACCAGCCCATCCACCACTTCGTTCAAATTGTGTGGGGGAATCTTTGTCGCCATTCCAACAGCTATTCCCTCAGAACCGTTTATCAGCAGCCCAGGAATAGTTGTTGGAAGAAGAGACGGCTCACGAAGAGACTCATCAAAGTTAGGAACCCAGTCAACCGTGTCTTTTTCTAAATCCCGTAAAAACTCAGACCCAAGCCTCGTCATCCTTGATTCTGTATACCGCATGGCAGCCGCACGATCTCCATCTATAGAACCAAAGTTTCCTTGTCCGTCAATTAATTGATAACGCATAGAAAAATCCTGTGCCATTCGAACCAGGGCGTCATATATTGCGGAGTCACCGTGCGGGTGGTATTTTCCCATGACCTCTCCTACTATTCTAGCAGACTTTTTATACGGCCTGTTCCACCCGGCAGCAAGGTCGTTCATTCCATATAATATCCGCCTGTGGACGGGCTTCAGGCCATCCCTAACATCGGGAAGAGCCCTAGAAACTATCACAGACATAGAATAGTTAAGATAGCTTTCCTTCATTTCATCCACGATGTCTCGTGGAAAAGTGTTGTCCCTAGCTATGTCCATTATTTATTAAATATCAAGATTTATCACAAACTTTGCGTTTTTTTCGATGAAGCTTCGTCTTGATTCCACATCGTGTCCCATTAAATCCTGAAAGGTTTCTTGTGCTTTGGCTGCATCATCAACCGTCACTTTCTGAAGAGTTCTTTTTTCCGGGTCCATGGTTGTTTCCCACAATTGATCCGGGTTCATTTCTCCCAACCCCTTATACCGCTGTATGTTGATCTTCTGAGCTTTGTTTTCTTTTTCCATGCGCTCTACGATCAGTTCTTTTTCGTTATCATCATAAGCATATAAAACTTTCTTTCCCTGCTGCACTTTATAGAGCGGGGGCATCGCTATATAAAGGTGACCATTGTAAATAATTTCTGGCATACGTCTGAAAAAAAACGTTAATAACAGTGTCCTAATGTGACTTCCGTCTACATCTGCGTCTGTCATAATAATAACTTTGTGGTAACGCAACTTGCTCAGGTCAAAGTCCGCCGCAGAAAGTTCTCCGTTCTCCCCGCCCTCTCCCCCAAAACCTGTTCCCAGGGCAGTAATCATGGACTGAATTTCGTTATTAGAAAGCAGTTTGTCTATGCGGGCTTTTTCAGCGTTTATCACCTTTCCCCGGAGGGGTAAAATAGCTTGGTTTCTACGATCTCTGCCCTGCTTTGCAGAGCCCCCCGCAGAGTCTCCTTCCACAAGATATAGCTCACAAAATGCAGGATCTCTGTTTGAGCAGTCTGACAACTTTCCCGGTAAGGTAGAGCTCCCCAGGGCCGTTTTTCTCCTGATTAACTCTCTGGCTTGTCGCGCTGCCTGACGGCTTCTGGCAGCAAGAAGTGCTTTCTCAATAATCCGCCGGGCAATTGATGGGTTTTGTTCCATAAAAGCCTGAAGGCCGTCATAAACAATGCCATCTACAAGGCCTTTTACTTCCCCATTTCCAAGCTTTGTCTTGGTTTGTCCCTCAAACTGAGGCTCTGGTACTTTTATTGAAAGAATAGCGGTTAGTCCTTCTCTGAAATCTTCTCCTGAAAGAAATATTTTTTCGTTTTTATTCGTCTTTATAAGCTTATTTTTTTGTGCATGGTTGTTCATGGCTCGCGTCAGCGCAGAACGAAACCCGGACAGATGTGTTCCCCCCTCTACAGTATTGATGTTGTTTACAAAAGTAAGAATATTTTCGTTGTATGCGCTTGTATAACGCAGAGCAACTTCTACGGGAACTTCTCCGTCATCTCGGGAAATTGTTATAATTTTATTATGAATCGGCTGGTTTGATTCATCGAGGAATTTCACAAAATCACTAAGACCGCCCCCAAACTTAAACGCATCCTGTTTTTCCCTTCCTTCTCTCGCGTCTTTAAAAGTTATTTCCAGGTTCTTATTCAAATAAGCCAACTCCCTCAATCTATCAGCAACAAGCTCATACTCTATTTCTGTTGTATGAAAAATTTCCCCGTCTGGCTTAAAGGTAATTTTTGTGCCGGTTTTTCCAGAGACTCCTACCACGCTTACTTTTGTTGTTGGTATCCCACGACAATATTCCTGTCGATGTACCTGACCATCGCGGTAAACGTCTGCAATCAGAGACTCTGAAAGCGCATTCACAACAGAGACCCCGACTCCATGAAGGCCTCCAGATATTTTATAAGAGCCCTTTTCAAATTTTCCTCCTGCATGCAAGACTGTCATAACAACCTCAAGCGCGGGCTTTTTTTCCCCTTTATGAATGTCTACAGGAATCCCCCTGCCATTGTCTTCAACCGAAATTGAACCGTCCGGATTAAGGCTAATGTCAATTTTTGTGCAAAAGCCAGCTAGAGCCTCATCAACGCTATTGTCAACAACTTCATTGACCAGATGATGCAAACCGCGCTTACCAGTATCTCCAATATACATGGCAGGACGCTTTTTTACTGCATCAAGGCCCTTTAGAACGGTTATTTTTTCTGCGCCGTATTGATTGTCTTTTACTATAGGTTCATTTATCATAAAAAGCGAATATCCTTAACAATGTCTTTTCCTATCTTTTTGTTTAATTTTATTATTATTTCACTTTTTTTTAACTGTAGCTCCTGTCTCCAAACGGCATTAGTAGCTTTTACTGTCAGTATTCCAGATTCGATCTTGGTAGCTTCTGTGTTTTTTCTAACTTTAGGTTCAACAATTTCATCCCAGAACATTATTGTCGATCCCTGCACTATAGGTTTTTCAATATCAGCTAGCCTTACAAAAGTATCCAATGCTTGCTTTAGGCTGCGCACTTTATAATTGTTTAATAATTTGTGTTTTTTTTAATCGTTTAGACGGATGGGCATTAACAACATTGTAATTTCACGGTTTTTTTCCGTTGTTTCACCATTAAAGAGGGTTGAGCTGATTGGTGTGTTCAGTTTTATTACTATGTTTTCGTCGTTTATATGAGAAAGAATATCTTTAAGATAGTTTGCATTGTATCCAATTGTGAGTGGTTCACCCGAAAACTCACCACTCATTTCTTCTTGGCCCATTGAGGCCGTTTCTGGGTCCTCTGTTTTTATTAAAATCTTATCTTTGTCTAGGGTAATTGAAATTTGGTGAGTCATTTTGTTTGAAAAAATCGACGTCCTCCTTACTGCTCCCAAAAACCTTTCTTTATTAACAACCAATATCTTTTCGTTGTCTTTTGGAATAACACTTTCATAGTCTGGATACCTTTCATCAATAATTCTGGTTAAAATCTTTACCCCGTTGCTTGTTGCTGTTGCATGATTTGCACTCACCCATAATTGAGTTTTATCATTATCAACTAATAATGCACTTAATAAATTCAAAAATTTTCTTGGGATAATTACTTCACCCGTAAACTCCTTTGTTACATAGTCACTAACAACATATCTTACAAGACGATGTCCATCTGTCGCAACAGTTGTTAGCTTCTTCTTTTCTATTTTTAGGTAGAGGCCTGTAAGTGCTGGTTTTAGATCGTCCTGGCTAATAACAAAGCTGGTAGATTTTATAATTTCATTTAATATCTCCGCTTTAATTGCAAGGGGTTTTTTTTCATCAGTTTCAGGTACTGCGGGGAACTCTTCCACAGATTTTCCCATAAGATTATAAACGCCCAATTCCGTAATTAACTTAACTTTATATTGATCATTAACTTCAATTGTAATTCTGCCTTCTGGAAGTTCACTAGTGATATCAATCAATTTTTGAATTGGTATTGCAGAAGAGCCCTCTCTTTCTATGCTTGCTGGTACGTTTATTATAATTGTTATTTCAAGATCTGTGCTTCTTAAAACTATTTCATTCTTTCTTGATTGAAATAAAACACAACTTAAAATAGGAAGCGTCGACCTGTTTGGTATTGCCTTGAATAATTTTTGTAAAGCAGATTGAAGTTCGTTTTTATTTATAGATATCTTCATGTAAACACCTCTGAATACTTGATTTGAACTTAATATAAAAGAATAACGGATTTAAACTAAGTTCTTTATTATTCACAATAAACTTTAAAAATAATAAGTAAATCTTTTATTATAGATATAATATTATTATATAAGTGTAATTGTGTAAAAAAAATTAATTCACACCATAAATTTCCCAGTAAAATCAAGATATAATCTTGATTTTCTAATGTAACACATTATGTTAAAAACAAACTAATTTCAATGAAAAAAGACATTAATTATATGAATAAACTAATTAATACATTTCAATATAAACTTGTTTTCTTGCTTCTTTCATCCAATTACGATACCAAAGCATTTTCTTTTGATTTAACGCCATTAATTCAATATCAATCCAATGATCAGATAGGTTAGGCTTACCGCCGGGTTTAATTGCCGATATCCAAAGAAGATGATATCCAAAATCTGTTTTGACAGGCCGACTACATTCGTTTAAGTTTAGATTGTTTTTTCGTATAAAAGAGGAAATGCCTGATACTGAATAAACCAACGGATCTATCCACCCAATATTTCCACCAACCTGTTTTGTCTTTTCATCGTCTGAGTATTTAGCAGCATACTTTTTAAACAGGTCTAAAGAGACAATAGAATCGCTTAATTCTAACGATAAATGATAAGCTCTTTGTTCATCCTTTTCTGTTATTGTTGGGGAAATAAGAATGTGGCTAACCTGAGCTTTGTCTCCTTGTTTTTCTTGTACATTAATAAGATGATATCCAAAAACAGTTTCCACCGGGTTACTTATGGTACCAGGCTCTAAAGTAAAGGCTACTGTTTCAAATTCTTTAACAAGAGAACCCCGCTTAACGAGTCCAAGGCTTCCTCCTTTTGATTTGCTTCCCGGGTCTTGTGAAAAACTTTGTGCAAGTTTTTCGAATGATTCTCCATTAAGAATCTGTGTTCGCAGGTTTTTAATCGTCTCAAAAGCAATGTTTTTACTTTCTTTGCCAGGCTTAACAACAATTAAAAGATGGTAGAGGTTAATCAGGGCGGGTAACATTGGCAGGCTGTCTTTATAAGTGTTGAAAAAAGAGAAGACATCTTCCTTGCTTGTCTTTATGTTTGAGAGTAATGAATATTGATATTGTTCCGAAATTAATCTATCGCGCATTTCAGGCCAAAACTCACGCCTAAATGATTTTAATGATTGTCCAATCGATGTTTCAGCGCTTTCTTTACTTCCTGCCTGAGTAATAAAGTTTTCTATCTGTTTATTTAAAGCATTGTCCACATCTTTTTCTTTTACTTCGATTGAATCCAGCTCGGCCATTTCAAGGATAATTTTCTGATCAACCAGAGATTGAAGGATTTCTAATTGGAGTTTTTGAAATCGTTTGTAGTCATTGGCAGGATTAATCTGTTGTTGTAAAGCAGCCATGGAAACGAGTTGTGAAAGATCGCTTTTAAGTATAATGTTATCACCAACAATGGCAGCAAGACCGTCCAGGTGTTTATCCTGGTTTTGTGAATATGCTGTTGCTGTAAAGAGATTGGTTAAAAAGAATAAAAACAGTAATAAAAAAGACATCATTTTTTTATTTTGTAATTAATTGCAATTTCTGCTTTGTTTTTAAGGCTATCGAGAACCTCAGTTTTTTTAACGGCCTGTTTTCTGTTTATCAACCGCTGGTA
Source organism: uncultured Fidelibacterota bacterium (assembly GCA_913054425.1). Lineage (GTDB taxonomy): Bacteria > Fidelibacterota > Marinisomatia > Marinisomatales > UBA8229 > UBA8229. The sequence goes on along the minus strand of CAJXJG010000001.1, from coordinate 16,125 downwards.
TATTTCGTCATAGACAAGGTCGAGCCCCACAGCTGTCCCCTTTGGAAATGTTTCAAGGACCTCAACAAGGTGAAAATTGTTTTCAATATTTAAAGGTCCAATGACATTAGTTTTTTTATTCTTTTTAAAAAGAGAGGTGTTGATAATATTGTTTAGTGTACCCATTTCTACTATACCGGAGAAAACGCGGAAGTTCATATAAGGTATCTCTTTTTCCCGTGCGGATTTTTGTTTTAATAAGAAGGCTTTTATTTTAAGGGCTTCCTTTTTGTTTTTTATAATAAAATGATTTATTCTTGCGGCCGATGTCTTTCGGTAAAACTCTCTTTTGTTCTTTGTGTAAAATTCTTTTATTTCATTGTGTGTAATTTTTATAGAGAATTGATACAAAAGATCAAGGTAGGTTTTAATTGTAAGGGCTCTTGAAATTTGATCTATAGTTGCCTTTAGTTTAAAACCGGTATGAATATTTAGGTTTAGGGCGGCCTGATAGAGCAACTCATCATTAATCCAAGCGTCAATTTGTTCCTTTTTTGGGATGTGTGGGTTTTCAGAAGCCCTGTTTTTTAACATAGTTTCAGTAAAAGAAACCTTGTTTACAATAGCAACAATATTAGGCGTATTGTTTTTGTTCTGCAAACAGCCCAAAAGAAAAGTGACAATAAACAAAAAGGTTATTTTATTATTCATCTTACCTGTAAAATGTACCAAAATGAGAAATCATATGCTGAGTAAATTAATAAAATTTTTTGCTGTTTTCAAGGAGTCAGAAATGCTGGAAGCTGGGGTGGTGACGATTGTGTCTCCGTTTTTCTGTTTTATTTTAAAATTATATTGTTTGTTGTGTCTGCTGTCTTTCATTGATTTCAACATTGGAAAAGGAAGCGCGGAGCCCAGTGTAATTGAAAAAGAGGATTTCGTTATTTTTAGTTTTTGAACAGCAGAGCCAAGCAAAGAAACGCGCATTTGATTAAGCCTGAACAGCGTTGATGTCGGCCCGGGCAGACGCCCAAAGCGATCTTTGAGCTCTGCGGCAATGTCTTTAATTTGGGCAAGACTGTCGGCCTCTGATATGCGTTGGTAGAAATAAAGCCGGTCGTCTTCATGGGGGACATGTTCGGGGGAAATCAAGGCATGTCCATCGAACTGTATCGTGGGGCGTCTTCTTTTTTTTGGGTGTTTACCGAGGGCTTTGTCAGAGGCTTCTTTTAACAGATCGCAATACATTTCGTATCCCACCGGGGCGATGTGGCCACTTTGTTCATGGCCAAACATATTTCCCGCACCCCGAAGCTCAAGATCTTTAAGTGCAATTTCATAGCCAGAGCCAAGCGTGGTATATATTTCCATTGCTTTTAGCCGGCTAATGGCAGCTATGTTAATAGAAATTCCACGGGGGACAAAAAGACGGCAAAAGGCCTGTCTCGGGCTACGTCCAACCCTGCCGCGAATTTGATAGAGCTGTGACAATCCAAAATTTTGTGCGTTATTTATAATAATAGTGTTTGCGTTTGCAACGTCTAAGCCAGACTCAACAATTGTTGTACAAAGAAGGATGTCAATATTGCCAGCGAAAAAGGATAAAATAACAGACTCAAGGTTTTTGCTTTTCATTTTTCCATGTGCAATGGCAATTGACAACAAAGGGAAGAAATTAGAAAGCTTTTCATGATAAAAAGGCAAAGTGTTTATATCATTATGTAAAAAATAAACCTGTCCATTTCGGGTAGTTTCTCTTTTAATGCTGAACAGGATTGCTTCCCAATTAAAATAAGAAATAACGGTTTGTATTGGTTTTCTTAGTTTTGGGGGTGTGTCTATTTTGCTGATATTTTTGATACCAACAAGAGCTTGATGTAGTGTTCTTGGAATGGGGGTCGCAGACAGGGTTAATATATCAATGTTTGTACGCATTTTTTTAATTTTTTCTTTATGTTGTACACCAAAGCGCTGCTCTTCATCAACAATCAATAGACTAAGCCCTGGAGCATGAATATCCGGCGATAAAAGACGGTGTGTGCCCACAACTAGATCAACAAACCCATTTGCGATTTTTTCAAGAATTATTTTTTGCTCTGCTTTTGTTTTAAATCTAGAAAAAAGCTCAATCTCTACTCCAAGAGGACCAAGCCTTTCCTTTGATAAAATATAGTGTTGATCAGCCAAGAGTGTTGTGGGAGCAAGAAAGAACACTTTTTTGTTGCTTGAGACTGCTTTTATTATCGCCCGGAGAGCTATCTCAGTTTTTCCAAACCCAACGTCGCCACAGATAAGCCGGTCCATCGGTATTTTTTTCTCCATATCTTGAATTACACATAAGATTGCTTTTTTTTGATCGGGCGTCTCTTTATAGGGAAATGAACGCGCAAGGCTGTCATACAGGTCATCGTTATAATCATAAATAAACCCGCGAGGCTTGGAGCGTAAAGCTTGGGTATTGATAATATCTTTTATTATTTCTTTTGCAGACTGATTAGCACGGTGTTTTTCCTGTAACCATTTAGATGTGCCCAGGGTAGAGAGATGGATAGTGTTTTTTCGTTGTTGATGATATTTGTAAATCATCGTTAGGTCTTCGACCGGCAAATAAAGAACACTGTTGTTTGAATAAATTAGTTTTATGCACTCATATTTTTTCTCTCCTGCTGTAATAATTTTCAATCCCTGGTATTGTCCTATCCCAAAATTTTTATGAACCAAAAATTCGCCAAGCATTAAATCTTTTAGCCTGGTTATTCTTAGCTGCCCGGAGCTGCCCGGGCTATAATCAATCCCCCATCGTGAATTGTGTTCGTGGGTGATGCCGGGAAGATCTGAAGAAGAAAGAAAACAAAGCTGGTGTTTGTTAAAAATTATGCTCTTTGGTAGGATGCCAGAAACAATAATGGTTTTTTGAGAAATAAGATTTGTAATTTTTTTTATATGTTTTGTGTTATTACAGAAAATAAATGTTTTTATGAGTGTGGGCCTTGATTTTATAATTGTATTGACTTCCTTTTTTTCAACTAGAGAGCACTGAATCTTTTTAGTGTTTAAAACAGAGCCATGTTCTGTTACCGTATAGGAGTTGTTTTTAGTGTTTACAAAGAGCTTCTTTGTGTTTTTATCGGACACATTGAAAATAGATAACATTTTTTTATTTGTTTTTAGGGGGGAAAAAAGGATTGTTTCTTCAGTTTTTCTTATTGTTCTCTGTGAGGCCGGATTAAAAAACCGAATAGATTCAATTTTGTTTCCAAAAAACTCTATCCTTAGCGGATACCTTGATGTAACCGGGTAAATATCAACAATACCGCCCCTTGCTGAATATGTTTTTGGGAGTGTTGTTTTTTCACTTTTGTTATAACCCCAATCCCCCAGAGTGTGGATTAAAAAATCACGATCCATTTCTTTGTTTTCTTTTAATAATAGTTCTTTAAAACCACGGGAATTGGCTGAAAACAACCTTTCGTGTACGCTAGAAACAGTACAAATTAAAAGAAAAGGCTTTTTTAAAGAAAGGGCACAATAAGACTCTGTTTGATATCGTTCATATTCAGGAATAAAGCCGTGTAAATGTGAATTGGATTTATCCGTTTCTGGGAAATAGTAAACAACTTTAGGGAAAAAACAGTAACAAAATTCGTATAGAATTTTTGCTAAAACTTCCTTATCACAAAGAACAAGATGGTTTTTTCCGGTTTTTTTAAAGTGTGATAACAGGAAAAACCCAAGAGCGGGAATTTGCAACCCGTGGTAATTAAGGCCATTTAGGTTAAGCGCTTTAGAAAACCAACTAAGGAAAAAATCAAAAGTTATTAGTTTTTGTTTATTCACTAAAAAAAAATTATTTATAAATAAGTACAGAAAGAACGGAAATGTCGGCGGGCGTTACACCAGAAACACGAAAAGCCTGACCAAGAGTTTCTGGTCTGACAAATTGTAGCTTTTCACGAGCTTCTTTGGAAAGGGTGTTTATTTTCGAATACTCTATATCATGAGGAATGGAAACGTGTTCTTGCTTCGCCATTCGTTCTACCTGCTTTAGCTGGCGTAAGATATAACCTTCATATTTTATTTGTGTTTCTACTTCAAGGAAAATTTCGCGTACCCACAATGGATTTATGTCTTTATTGTTTAATTCAGTAAAAAACCTTTTTGGTATAGAGCTTATTGAAACCTCAGGTCTTTTAAGAAACCTTTTTGCAGGAGCGGGGTGGGGAGGTTTTTTTGTTTTTAATTGAGGAAGAATGTTAAAAATCTCTTCTTGTGAAAGAGAGCCGTTTAAGCCGCCGATGGTATGGTTTGTTAATTTTAGTTTCTTATGTAAGGTATCATACAGCCTGTTTGTAATAAGATTAAAGCGGTTTGCTTTTTCTAATAAGCGCATATCAGCATTAGAATAACGAAGTAAAAGCCTAAATTCAGCACGAGATGTAAACATTCGATAGGGCTCCGAGGTGTCTTTTGTTATAAGGTCGTCAATTAAGACACCAATATATGCCTCGTCTCTTCCAAGGACAAGGGGCTCTTGGTTTTTATTATACATAGAAGCGTTTACACCAGCAATAAGGCCTTGCGCCGCAGCCTCCTCATAGCCCGAGGTTCCGTTAATTTGGCCGGCAAAAAAGAGGCCTTGTATATGTTTTGACTCCAAAGAAGACTTAAGTTGGGCTGGAGGAAAAAAGCTATATTCAATAGCATAGCCTGGGCGGAGAAACTCAACATTTTTAAGAGCCGGAATTTCTCTTAATGCAATGAGTTGAATTTTTTCTGGAAGGCTTGTGGAAAAACCGTTGACATAGATTTGATCAGAACCTGTCCATTCGGGCTCAAGGTAGAGGAGATGAGACTCTTTGTCTACAAAACGATGTATTTTATCTTCAATCGATGGACAATATCGTGGACCAACGCCGGTGATGTCTCCGGAATACATGGGCGATTTAAAAAGATTTTTTTGTATAACACCGTGACACTCTGGGTTGGTTTTTATGTGATAACAGGGAAGGTTTGGAGGGGAAAAGTTGATTGTTGAGTAGGAAAAGGGAATCGGGTTTGTGTCTCCGAAAACAGCATTTGTTTTGTCCCAGTTTATCGAGGCGCGAAGCAGGCGGGGGGGTGTTCCCGTTTTTAGCCTCCCTGACCGTATTCCAAGAGACTCCAAAGCCTCAGTAATCCCCTCTGCGCGGTGTTCGCCCATTCTTCCTGCCTGAATTTTTTGTTCCCCTATATGCACAAGCCCGCCTAAAAAGGTGCCACAGGTTAATACAACGGTGGGCGCATGTATGGCTTGTCCCGTACGCAGTAAAACGCCAGAAATTTTATTTTTAATAAGTAGCACATTAATTACCTCATCGCGGAATATTTTTAGACGAGAATGAAATAACAAGGCTTTTTGGGCGGAGCGCTCATATACTCGTTTATCAATTTGTGCGCGCGGAGACCACACGGCGCGACCCTTTGAAAGGTTTAACAGTTTAAACTGAACACCGGAAACATCAGAAATGAGGGGCATAAGGCCCCCAAAAACGTCCAGCTCCCGCACAAGCTGTCCTTTTGCAATGCCACCAATAGCCGGATTACAGGACATTCGACCAAGCGACGCGGGGTCTAGCGTTACAAGGGCTACTCGCTGCTTTAATTTGACTGCGGCGTGTACCGACTCAACCCCAGCGTGCCCGGCACCAACAACGATAACGTCAAAATGTTTTGACTTATGTTTCACGTGAAACTATTTCCCAACACAAAACGAACTAAAAACGCGGTTGATAATTTCATTTGGGGCTGTTGTTCCAAGAAGAGAATCAATGCTGTCTAAAGCAGAACAAAGCTCAAAAGAGAGGAGCTCACAGGAAAAGTTGTTGTCTTGAAGAAGTTTAATTCCGGCTGCTAAACAATTGCAGGTGTCCTCAAGGGCAATTCGCTGCCTTGCTGTAGTGAGAGAGAAAGTGTTTGAAAGAGACGATGAAATGCCGAGCAAATCCTTTATTTTTCTTTTTAGTATATTAAGCCCGTCTTTCTTTTTGGCAGATATAAAAACGTAGTTAGGAAGAAGTTTTTTAAGGTTTTTTAATTCACCAGGCATTATTAAATCCGTTTTATTAATGATATGTATTTCCTGGCGCAGGTCTACTGGTTTTTGTTTGTTTGTGTGGTTTTTTTTATATTCATAGAGACAAAGAACAAGGTCGGCCTTTTGTGTAAGGATTTTTGTTCGTCGAATTCCTTCCTGCTCAACGTCTACAGCCCCCTTGCGAATGCCGGCAGTGTCACAAAAGCGAACAGGAACACCAAACAACAAAAGAGAAACCTCAATGCTGTCTCTTGTTGTTCCGGGGATAGGGCTTGTAATTGCGCGATCTGTTTCTGTTAATGAGTTTAACAGGGTTGATTTTCCAACGTTTGGTTTTCCGGTTATGACAACCAGCGCCCCCTCTGTTAATAGGCGGCCCTCTTTGCGGGTGCTTAGAAGTTTTTCTATTTCACTTAGGATTGGTTTTATTTTGGAAAGAAGATTTTTTCTTAGGTCTGGCTGAAGATCTTCTTCTGAAAAATCAAGCTCGAACTCAACCATTATTAATAGAGTAATAATTTTTTCTTTAATCTCGATTATTTTTTTTGAAAGCTTGCCCTGTAATATTTTATGGTTTAGAGATGCGCCCTCACATGATTTCGAATAAATAAGGGAAGAGACAGACTCGGCCTGAAGAAGATCAATCTTCCCATTAATAAAGGATCTACGGGTAAACTCACCGGGTTCGGCCATACGGGCGCCCTCTTCACAGCACCGGTCTATTATTTTCTGTACAATTGTTGGGTTTCCATGACATGAAATTTCGAAAGAATCTTCACCGGTATATGAACTTGGGGATTTGAAGAAAGTTATTAACCCATCATCAAACGTAGCGCCGTTTTTTTCAACAAGAAGAGTGTGTGTGGATTGACGAGGTTTAAATAGTGGTTTTTTCCCGTTTGGCAAGGATGTAATTGTATAAACAATCTTTTCTGAAAATGGACCGCTAAGACGAACAACAGAAATTCCCCCAAAGCCAAAGGGTGTCGCAGGCGCAACAATCGTATCTGCGGGTGTGTTCATGCTTGACAAAACGGACTACTGTGTGGGCTGATGTTGAGAGGGCGTAAGAAATTTTTGCTGAAGAATAGTAAAAACGTTAAATAGCGTGTAATAAAGATTTAGTCCGGAAGGAAAATTATTAAACAGCAAAATAAAGAACCCGGTCATAAAATAAGACATAAATTTTTGCTGTCCAGAGGCCTGTGTTGGCATCATTTTTTGTTGCAGATACATTGTAATGCCCATTATAAGAGGTAAGACAGCAATATGATCGCCATAGATTGGAACAGAAAAGGGCAGGTGGTAAATAATGTCAGGGCTTGAAAGGTCTTTAATCCAAAAGATAAAGGGAGCATTTCTAAGTTCGATCGTTGATCTAAAAACCTGAAAGAGGGCAAACAATAACGGCATTTGTAATAAAAGAGGAAGACAACCGCCCAGGGGATTTACACCATGTTCTTTGTAAAGCTTCATGGTTGCCTTGTTTAACTTGCTTGGATCTTTTTTATGTTTTTCTTTCAGCTCTGCTACAAGAGGTTGAATTGCCTGCATTTCTTTTGTAGACTGGTAGCTTTTTTTGGTTAGGGGATAAACAAGGATTTTTATAAAAATAGAAAACAGCACCAGGACAACACCATAGTTGGGTATAAACTGGTGCAAGAATTTTAATAACCACAAGACGCCCTTACTAATGGGCCGGATAGGCGCTATACCAAAATTCATTATTGAAGAAAAACCCACAGCCACTGTCTTAATTCTTTTATATTCTAATGGGCCTAAGTATAAGGTAAGCTTTGAGCCTGAGCCATTTGCTTGAAAATGTGCTCTGTAATTATAAATGTTTTGATTGTCCTTTGTTTTTTTCAGGTTAACTTCTATTGGCCCCGTTCCTGTTTCTGGAATGAGAGCAGAAACAAAATATTTAGTTCGAACCGCTATCCATTCTGTATTGCCAGAAACCTTACCCCAGAAAGATGAATCCTTTTTTATTCCTGAAGATAGTTTTTCAAAGGTGTATGGTTTTCCGGCCTGGTAGATATAACCCTTAAAATAAGTTAACTCGTCCTTGGGATTGTTTTCTGTCTGAGGCAATCCGCCGTTCCACGCCACCGAGAAATCTCCGAGAGGAATAAAATCCAATAATCCAGACAGATTTAAAAACAAATCTATACTATAGCGGTTTGGATAAAAGGTGAGCCATTTTTCGATTATATAGTCGTTACCATTGTAAATAATTTTTTGATGAAATTTTATTGTTTTGCTCTTTCTTGTTACGTCTAATGTTCTGCCTGGCGTATCTGTTTCCCATGGTTTTTTCAACTCAATCAGGTCTCCGTCGATTGAGATAAAACTTATATATAAATTTCTTTTGTTTTTGTCATCAATTAGATTTACGGTGGAATCGTTTTTTAGAAGATAATTCTTTAGCTTGAAGGAAATAATTGATCCGCCACCAAGGTTAGAAACTGTTGCCTGATATAAGTTCGAATTAATTGTTATCTTTTTTTCTTCGCTTGGCAAATCAAAAACAGTATGGCTGTCACCATATTCCGCAGTGTTTTCTTCTGTTTTTATTGTTTCTGTTTTTCTTTCTATGGGTACCTTTTGGGGACTGTAGGTTTGCGAGTTGTCGCTGAATGTTTTTGGTTTTTCCGGCGTGATAATTTTTAAATATATGGGATAAAAAATTAAAATTATCGCTATTAATAAAAACGCGGATATTGTATTTCTGTCCATAAGCTATAGGGGATCGTAACCACCCTTATGAAAAGGGTTACACTTTAGGATGCGCATTATAATAACTGCGACAGCAGTAGGAAAGTCCTTTTCTTTTAGGGCGGACGATGCATAGTGAGAGCAGGAAGGGTAAAACCGGCAGTTCTGTCCTAAAAAAGGAGAAAGATACTGTTTGTACAGTGTAATTACCCCTAAACAAATATTGTTTGGGAGTTTGTAAATAGACGAAATAAGACTCTTAAACATTGTATTTATGCTGAAACAACCTTTCGTCCCCGCTTTCTTCTTCTTGATAAAACACGGCGTCCACCCACGGTTGCCATTCTGGTGCGAAAACCATGTTTGTTTTTTCTTTTTCGATTGCTAGGCTGATATGTTCGCTTCATGTGTCCTCCGATTTGTATTATTTAAACCCTAAAATTAAAAAGAAATAGAACATATAACAAAAAGGAGAAAATTATTTTATATAGAGCATTACAAAGCAAATGACCTTTGTATGCTGTTTGTTAAATATGATAAATTACATGGAACATCCTATTGTGGAAAACTTGTGGAAAAGGACAATGGTACCATATAAAACACTTTGGAATAAAATAAAAAAAGAAATTAGAGCAACAACCAACGAAAGAATGTTTAATACGTGGGTAGAGCCTATTAAACCAATTGCGTTGAATAAAAACAATCTTATACTAGAGCTTCCAAATCAATTTTTTTATGAGTGGATTAACACTCATTACAAAAATCAATTTGAAAAAATGACAAAGGAAAGATTAAAAGAAGAAATTAATATTCAATTCACAATAGGTGTTGAAAGCACACATGACAGAGCAGAAAAACCAATAAAACCCCCAAAAGAAACAGCCCCTCAAATAAAGACAAACTTAAATAAAAAGTATATATTTTCTAATTTTATTGAAGGGAGTTGTAATCAGTTTGCAAAAGCTGCAAGCATATCAGTAAGTGAGTTTCCAGGGCAAAAAGGTTTTAATCCGTTGGTTATTTATGGAGGCGTGGGACTGGGGAAAACACACCTTCTCAATGCTATAGGTAATCATATCAATGAAAACCATCCAAAGTTGAATACTGTTGGAGTTACAAGCGAGAGATTTACAATAGATTTTATTTCAAGTATACAAAAAAACAATACAATTTCATTTTCACAGTATTATAGAAAGGCAGATGTTTTACTAATAGATGATATACAATTTTTACAAGGGAAAGAGCAAACACAGGAACAATTTTTTCACACGTTTAATGAATTATACCAAAAGGGGAAACAGGTTGTTTTAACAGCGGATAAATATCCAACAGAAATGAAAGGACTAAAGGAAAGACTTTTATCAAGATTCGAATCTGGTCTTGCTGTTGATGTGCAGCCGCCAGACTTTGAAACGAGGGTTGCAATATTGATGGAAAAAGCAGAACAAAGCGGACTGGCCCTTTCTTATGATGTAATAGAACTTATCGCAACACATATAAAAGATAATGTTAGAGAGCTTGAAAGCACAGTGATAAGGCTGTTAGCACGCTCTTCGCTGACAAATACGGACATTGATTTGGTTATGGCGAAAAATGTTATTATTGAAAGAAAGGGCAGAGGCCTTACCACAGAATTAACAATTCAGGAAGTTGTTAAGCGAGTATCAAATTTCACAAAAGTACCAGAAAAGAAAATTGTCGGGAAAGGAAGAGAAAGAAAGATAGCAGAAGCACGCCAAATATCTGCCTATTTATGTCGGGACGTACTGGGAAGTACGCTTGTAAATATTGGCATGTTTTTGGGAGGAAGGGACCACACAACAATTATGTATGCCTATAAAAATATAGAGAAAAGAATTGAGAAGGAGCCGCGGATACGAAAAACCGTAGAGACCCTCAAGAAAGAATTTAATTATAACTTAAGTTAAAAAAAGCGGTTCGGATGTGTTGCTTTTTCCTTTGTTTTTTTTTATTAAGATTGAGCGAAAAAAGCTCATAGGCTGACAATTTCTTTATAGAATTAAAATTAAATAATATCCCACCATTTTTCTTTTGTCAAACAAAAACCTTATTGAGAGTTTACATCCCCGCCCGGCTTTTGTTCGTTATATTTTAGGTTATCTGGCAATGTTTATAGTTTCTATGCTTACGAAAACAAAGGTAAGAGGTAGAAAGAATATTCCTAAAAAAGGACCATTTATAATAACAATAAATCACTTCAGTTATGTAGATCCTGTGTTTGTTATACATGCCATTCGAAGGCCGATTAGTTTTCTTGCGGCGAGCGACCAAAAAATTGAATGGCATTTTCTGTGGGCACCATTTATATATGGGTTTATTCCAACGAACCGAAAAGTTTTAGCGCCATCCACAATAAAGCATGCAAAAAGGGCACTAAAAGAGGATGAAATATTGGGTGTTTTCCCGGAGGGAACATCAACATCATCACAGTTGAGGCGGGCAAAGAATGGTGCGGCATATCTTTCAGCATTAACAGAATCGAGAATGCTCCCGATTGGGATTTCCGGATTAGAAAACGTATGGGGGAAATTATTTAGAGGTACTAAACCGAAAGTGACGATAAGAATTGGAAAGCCTTTTGGCCCCTTTTCATTGCCTAAAAATAGAAAAGAAAGGGAAAACCATCTTAAAGAAATTGGGGATGAGGCTATGTGCCGAATAGCGGCTTTACTGCCCAGAGAGCAGCACGGTGTTTTTAAATCAAACCCTAAAATTATACAGGTTTGTAATAATTTTGATTTCTAATACCTCCAGAAATAGTTAAGTAAAGTCCAATGAAAATAAAAAATCCAGCAAGAAAGGTCAGTGCCGGTATCTGCTCAGCGAAAAGAACCAAAGCAAAAAACGAAGCAATAATAGGTTCGCCAAGCGGTACGGAAGTAACAACGGAGGGAGGAATAAACTTTACTATATAGCTTAATACAGAATGGCCCATTATTGTGGGTACAGCGGCAAGAAATAAGAACAGGCTAAAATCAATTTGGGTGAACGAAAACACTGATTTACCCATAATAAAGGATAAAACAAAAAGAGTGCAGGCAGCGAAAAAATAAATAGTGCGACTGTAGACAACGGTTGAAGTGTTGTGCCTGATTTTTTCTGCAAGAATGAAAACCAGGGCAATAAAAAAAGAGCCCAACAAAGCCAGAGAATTACCAATTGCACTATTTTCTAGGAGGTTGAATCCTCTGTCATGAATTATTATTGCTCCTATCAAGGCAGTGAATATCCCTAAAAGTATTTGTTTGGACAGTTTTCTTTTCAGGAATACGGCCTCTATGAGAACGGTAAAAACCGGCGCAATTGTTCCTAAAACTGTAGCGTTAGCAATAGATGTTAACTTAACTGCGCCGAAAAAGCAGGCGAAATGACAGCCAAGACAAATACCGGCCAGGACAACGGTTTGTCGGTGTTCAGGCGGAAACCGCCCCTGTGGTTTTATTAGGCTGTAGCACCAAAGAACTGCAGAAGCCAGAGCCATTCGCCAGAAAGCGATTATTACAGCGGGAATCGTTGGCAAAAACCGAACAATAATAGATGAGGAGCTAACAGAAACAAGAGCCACTGCCAGCAATACAAACAGTCGTGGTTTAATCAGATATCTCGGCTATTGTTAATATGATGAGAGAGAGCTTGTGTAGGGAAGAAAGTAGTTCTTTCAATAACAGGAGGTTGTTTTTTATTTATTCCAAAGTTAGGAATCGTAAGACAATGCTATATTAAGAATGAATAAAGTTCACCAGCGCCACAAAACATCTAATAGTGGCAGAAGGTGCCATTGAGTACCGAAAGGATATTCCCCATAAACCAGTTTATATCCAATTTGAATGTTGGTTCGATTTGAAAGCGCCCAGGTAAGAAGGTTTTTATGTTCAAGTGCAAATGCTTCCTTAAAGCCAGGAAGCAACAACATATCAAAATCTGTCAGAATGCTGAGTTTTGGTGAAAGGGTGCCGGTGAAATCCAGCCCAAAATTTGCTCCGTACCCATTGTAAAACACGCCCAGTCTTTGAAAAACAACAGGCAGATCAATGGTCGTGCGTCCATCCATCTCCTCAGAAGAATACGCAAGAGTTAACCCTGCTTTACCTGTTATGTCCCAATTGTCATTCAACTCTCTTTTTAGTTTGATTTCATTTTTAAAACTAATCATAAAGGGGATATTAAACTCTGGAGATATAAACCCACCGACACCTTTTTTTGTCATCATTTTCAATAGTGGTGTTGGAATTACCATGGAATGACTGGAAGCAACCGCAATATCATTCCAATTAGGATGACGCTGTTGAACAGCAACGTTGGGAATGACAAACAAGAGCACAGGATGAGTACGGATCTCAATGTTTTCTGACAAACCATACCGCAGAGGCTGGAACAAGCCTATTTCAAGCGTTCCTTTGTGAAGGTTTTCTGAGGCAGTTGCTACGGCACATAACAAGGATATCACCCCCACTATAATAATAGTGATGGAATTGTGTCGTAATTGATGTGAATAAAATTTCATGGTAACTCCAGAATTGCAGAAACCGGAGCATGGTCAGATAACTGATGTGTTCCCTGGTGGGTTATTCCACCGGAAAGGGAACCAGAAGAAAATATATAATCTAGCTTTCTGTCCCAATAATTGGCACCCTCTGATTCTGTATTCCAGGGGCTATGAGTAAAATGTTCAGGATTCTTTGCTAATTCTAATCCAACAGCAGAAGAAAACGAGCTATATAAAGGTAGAAGCAACAGAGACTCTTCTGTAAAGTTATTAAAATAACTCCCTTCCTTGTGAGTGCTGCCATCCGCATCGGAGTGATATGATTCTCCTGAACATTTATCTTCCATACAATAATCTATTGAATCTGCATTGGGCGGAACAGAGTTTAAATCTCCCCCCGCAATGAACGTGGCTCCAGCAGTATTTAAAGCAGCCAGCACCAGTTCAAACTTTTCAATATGTTTTTGTTTGGTATCATCAGTGGCAAACGCTGTGGTGTGGGCACATACCGCATAAAAATTATTTTGATTTGGAATAGCAATCTTTGTTTTTAGAATATTTCTTCTTAAGTAGAAATACTGAGTGAGCTCATCCTGATCAGTGCGGAGGGGAAGCTGAATTCGCTCCGCATCTGTTATTATCCAACGCGAGAGAATAGCATTACCCACATCCACCCTTCCCAATCCGTCGCTTGGGATGAACTGTGCCTGCCACATGGAAGCATAGGCTCCATAATTGAAGTGGGTATGATCCAACAGCCACTGCACCTGGTCCAGGTATCCGCTGCGTTTGGACTCCGTATCAACTTCCTGGAGCAGGAGAATATCCGGCTGAACAGCGTTAATATAATCAGCGACATCATTCAGGTGAGTTATCACCTCCCCCCTTGTCATGATCACGCGGTCTCCGCAGGAATCGCCAAACCAGGGGATTCGAGCAGCTCCGAAACGGATATTCCAAGTCATTACTAAAAGCGACCCAAGGGGATCCTGGGTAACGGTTTTTGAGGATGATTCATAAAGGATGGCTTTTTCAATGTCCTTGAAGTCGGTGACAAGGGGTTCGCAGGAAAGAAGAATAAACCCTGTAAACCCAACCAGGTGAAATGCATGAATTATTAAACCATGTTTTGATTGCATTTTAAGAGGAGATGCCCGGAAAAATGTTCAAGCAGGCACTGTACAGGCTTAGTGTAAAATCGTAATAGGTGTAGTTATGACTTGCCATATAAACCCTCTCTTTTTATAGGATCAAGGATTTGATTCTTGCCGCTTCCAATCGTTTGGTTTATAGGATGAACCATTATTTTCATAGCTCTCTTTCAAGCTCTCCCGATTATAGACCCACACCGCTTTGTTGAGTTTGTTTACTGACTCAAGCGCTGAAAAAACACCGAGGGCTAGAGAACCCAAAGAAATTGTTATGAATGAACCCGGATCATTTTTAATCAATGAGGTGCTTATAATTGGGCCACCTAAAAGCACGCCAAGGCTCAAAAGCCGCATAAAGAGATATTTCTTATATAGTTCTCTTGATTCTGGATAATGGAACAGTTCACTGCTAATACCTAATAAAGGATAACTTTTCCCGCTTTTGATATATTTCATTCCCAACAAACCCTGTTGCAGGTAAATGGTATTATCGTGGTATTGGGCTTCGAAATCTACACCCTGGGCTGATAAAAAAGTCACACTCACGACCACTAATAAGCAGATCAATAGGTTTTTATTTATCATTTAAATTGTTTATATATAAAATCTTTTTATCTTGTGTCGCACAAGACAAAGGCTTCTCTTTCTTTTAGTACGAATTGATCAAATTATTTTGGACCCAACCCTTTTTTTCTTCTATTGTCCACATGGTCATATCTACCAGGGTCTCCGGATGGCCTTTTAATAATTTTCCTCCAAACTTACTACCATAGTGAACACCGGCAGCTAGGCCTGCAACCGCAAAAACGCCAACCACAGTGCTATTGCCCACCCCATTTTCAGCAATGACAGTCGATGCAATAAACCCAGAAATCATTCCCACAAACAAGCCACAGTAGCCACCCAATCCGCCACCTAATACTTGACCTAGTAAACCGGGCTTGGGGGGATTAGCAATAAGTTCAATTTCTGCAAGGGGAACCTTCACGTCCCAATTCCCATTGTTAATAACCAACTCATCGCCATCTATGGCAGTGATCCGGTAGTCTTTCATTTCATTGGAATAGGTGTAAATCCAGTATGATTCTTGTTTTAATTTTCCTTGGGCCGGCAGTAAACCAACCAGTAAAAACGTTATGATGAAAAGATGTGCAGTTTTCATTTATGCTCCTTTTAAAATTTGTAATAGAATGCGATAAAAGGCCGCTGAAAATGGATGCCCACTCTTAATTGCTCACTGTAGGCATAGATGAAACCGAAATCAAAATCTATTGCTGAAATTTCCCTCTCTTCCACGAACTCTAGCATGGATGTCCAATAGGGGTCATAAAATACTTCAAAAATGAGTTTTAAGCTCCGCCGAGCGTCGGCGCTCACGGCATAATAAGCCCGGGGCATAAGATCATAGCCGGGATAAGATGTGACTGAAGCACCCACGGTGTGGTTGATGCGTCCTTGGCCAGACTCTTTTAAATTAGACAAAGTGTACGCACCAAAGGCCTCCCACCACATTTCACCCACTGAAGGGTTATCATCATAATCTCCTTCTTCATCTTGTTCGGAACCCACGCGCACCCACTCTTTATCTGGGCCCTGTTCATCGGAAGGATCAACATAATCTCTATCTTTTAGTTCATGCTTATTTGGCAAGCCACGCATGTGGAAATGGAACCCAATTGATAGGGCCTGTTCTGATT